>NZ_JBFEFW010000112.1:0-513 GCF_047229145.1 Brevibacillus jepli | reverse complement strand
AGTACCTGGTATGTGCACATTTATGCCGAAGATGAAGACGGCAAGGAATTATTTACAGTCCATTCCGGAGCATTTCTACTTGAAGTGCCGGAACAGGTCGCCAAGCCGGTGGCAGACCCGGCCGGCGGCGCAGTTCCGTCCGGCACCAAGATAACGTTGAGCACGCCAACAGAAGGAGCAACGATTTACTACACGACGGACGGCAGCGAACCGACGAGCAGCAGTGCCGAATATACTGCGCCCATTGAAGTGACAACAGAGATGACGATCAAGGCAATTGCTGTGAAGGCAGGTATGCTGGACAGTGAAGTGATGGAGGAGCATTACACGATCCGATTACCTGATCAGGTTGCCAAGCCGGTTGCAGATCCTTCCGGTGGTGTGGTTCCGTCCGGCGCCAAGGTGACATTGAGTTCGTCGACCGAAGGAGCGACGGTTTACTACACAACGGATGGCAGTACACCGAGCCGCAGCAGTGTCGAATATACCGGACCAATCGAAGTTACTTCGGAG
>NZ_JBFEFW010000111.1:0-521 GCF_047229145.1 Brevibacillus jepli | reverse complement strand
TGTAACCGTCAAATCCCATTCAGCAGGGTCCAGTCCGGCATCAGCAAACCGCTGTTGCAAATAGGGGATAGTACCATCCAACAGCCCGCCATGCTCCCCCATCTTTTGAGCCGTGTCATTGATACAAACCTGAGCATTGAGCCATTTTCCTCCCCATTGAACAAAATCACCCATAAGGATGAAGAACGGAAAAATCAGGGAGAAGATGATCAAATACTCAATACTGATAAACCCATTTTGATTTCGTAGTTTTTTCATTGGAGGATCACGCTCCGAAATTCATGTACTTTCCCGGCATGTCGTACACTGGTGGTATAGTCGGAAAAATACGAGTTGATCCAAGGTAAGGCCATGGAGGCCAAACCAAAGATCATCACTGCAGAGACCACCAAAATCACTTTCTTTTCCATCAAGACCGTACCCGATTCATCAAGGCACCACTGGCGGAGAAACCTTCGCATTCGCACCCTCTCCTTTCGGAATTGATTTCATAAATAGAAAAACCGGGCATTTCTGCCCGG
>NZ_JBFEFW010000110.1:0-524 GCF_047229145.1 Brevibacillus jepli | reverse complement strand
GCGGCAATAAGAAGATCTGAAACACCAATCACTATCATCGGAAGATCTGATGTGTTAATGACCTTCGTTGCTTCAGACTGATAGGGTACGATATTGGCCCCTATCCGGGTACAATCCAACACTTGCATCAATTGCTCCCAGCTGCCGACATCGCGCCATGTCCCGGAATATTTGGCGACCACCAGATTACGGCATTGTTCTGCCACCGCATAATCAAAGCTGATCTTGGGCAAACACCGGTATTGCCGGACAAGCTGCTTATACTGCGCGGGGTACCTGTTTATCTTTCAAATATTGCAATATAAAACCGAGAGGAAACACAAATACTCCGCTGTTCCACAAAGCATGGCGAGTCAAACACGCTCGGGCTAGCTCGGCGTCAGGTTTTTCAACAAATTGCTTGACAGAATTCACTTTCCGACTGAAATCAGGAGAATCAGGTATAATATACCCATACTTCTCTAAAGGTGCTTCAGGTTCAACCACTACTAATACAACAGGAGAGTGTGATCAGTCTACAACAG
>NZ_JBFEFW010000010.1:0-214211 GCF_047229145.1 Brevibacillus jepli | reverse complement strand
CCATTCCAAGACCCAGCATACAGGAGGCGCTTTTTTCTTTCAAAGCTCAAATTTCTTCATTACAGGAATGGCTCCTCGGAAATAGGACGAAAGCGAACTTTATCACCCGCACACAAGAGGCTTGGATGACTCTCATTTGGCTGAAAGAGGCTTTGCGGTGTTCTCCCAATGATTTGCCATCCGCCCGGGGTCTCGATAGAATAAATGCCCGTTTGTGAGCCACCAATCCCTACACTGCCTTTAGGAATCGAGAGTCGTGGCGTGGATCGTCGCGGAGTCGCCAATCGTCCGTCCATTCCACCGAGGTACGGAAAGCCGGGAGCAAACCCGATCATGTACACTAAATACTCGGCAGAACAATGGATAGAAATGACTTCCTCTGGTGTGAGGTCGTTCTGCTGCGCTACGATGTCCAAATCCGGCCCATAGCTTCCTCCATAGCAAACCGGAATCTCAACCAATCGCGGCTCTGCCTTGTGACGGATCGTGAGCTGTTGACACACCTGGTCAAGTATCGCAGTGACGCGCTCGTAAGGCATCGGTCCTTGGGGAAAGTGCTGCAACAGAACAATTGGATCATAGTAAATGGTAACGGTAGTAAAGCCAGGGACGATTTCAATCATCCCCAAAAAAGGCTGCTCCTGAATATACTCAGCGAGCATGACGACATTCTCATGCGTCCTTTGATCTATGACTTCCCCAACCTTTACAACGACACCCATATCCCCCAGTGGAGAGAATTCATAGTTCGGCAACGTTTTCCCCTCCATTCTTGTTTATCGTAAATCAGCTGATTTGACCTCCTGCCATGACAATATCCTCATCGTAGGAAATAGCTGCCTCAATGGCGATTTGAAGCCCTTTTACGATCGTTTCCAAAGCCATGCTTGGCTGTCCTGTCAGCCATGCAGCCTGCTGCGGCAAATATGGGATATGGATAAAGCCACCGCGTGTTGAAGCATGGTGTTCCGCTAAATAATGCATTAATCCATAAAAAAGATGATTGCATACATACGTTCCGGCCGTTTGTGAAATGGAAGCAGGAACTCCTTGCTTTCTCAAGTCATTTACGATCGCCTTGATTGGCAGGGTAGACCAGTAAGCGACAGGGCCCTGTTCTTGAATAGGGGTATCAATTGGTTGATTGCCTTCATTGTCAGGGATACGCGCATCATTCACGTTAATCGCGACACGCTCAACCGCAATATCTACACGCCCGCCAGCTTGTCCGATACAGAGCACAACATCTGGCTTGATCTCCTCGATGGCCGCATAGAGCAGTTCGATTGACTTATCAAAAACAGTAGGGATTTGACGCAACTCCACTTTGTATCCAGCAGATTCGATTTTCCCGAGCTCTTTTACCGATTCCCAAGCCGGATTGACTGTCTCACCTCCAAAAGGGTCAAACCCTGTGACAAGAACTGTCTTCATATGTACTCCTCCTCCTCATACTTGCGTATATCCGAGCTTGCTCATGATGCTTTTCGCTGCTGCTTTTGTCTCTTGAACCAAGTATCCCAATCGCTCCTCCGAAAAACGCGACGTTGCTCCAGCCAAGCTCAACCCGGCAATAACCTGTCCAGAAAAATCACGAATGGGTACCGCAATCGCTGCAGAATCCGGCTCCAATTCTCCGTAGCTTACTGTGTATCCACTCTCACGCGCATCGTGTATCCATTTCCACAGCAGTTCCAAGTCCGTATTTGTGCCTGGTGCGATTTTTTTCAATTCAATCCGATTTAACAGAGCGACAATTTCTTCGTCTGGCATGAACGATAATAAAATTCGCGGGCACGCGCCTGCGTACAACGGGGACTTGCGCCCTACCTGCGTGTATAGCCGAACGTACCCACGCGAATCTACCTTTTCAATGTAAACCCCTTCATCTTGATAGCGAATGATCAAATTGACCGCTTCATCGACGGTATCCCGCAGCTGCATCATGTATGGGAGCGCAATTTTTCTAATCTCCAATCGCTGTGCCACGATGTTCCCAAATTCGAGCAGCTTCAAGCCCAGTTCGTACTTAGGCGGCTGATGGTTCGTCGTTTTGGACACAAAACCACGCATTTCAAGCGTCTGGATGATCCGAAATACCGTACTTTTCGGCATGTTTGACAATTCCACGAGTTCTGCCAGACTCAATTCACTGTTGTGAATGAAGTACTCTAAAAACTCAAGTGTTTTCAACACGCTTCGGTTTGCTGTTTTTTCCACTTCTCATCACCATTTCGTTGTCCCAAAATACGGAACGTCGTTTTGTATTTTGGTATGTTGTAATCGTAAAATAATTCTGTCAGTGCAGTCAATACGTTTTTCCCCCCTTCCATGCAGCTCTACTTACGTAAGAAGGGGGACTTACTCTCGTATGCTAATGGATGTTCTTTTTCTTAAACCGCCCGCCAGACACATCGTGAATATGACCAATGGCCAAAAAGGCAGATGAGTCGATTTCCTCCACAATCGATTTGAGCTTCGCTTCTTCCAAACGAGTGATGACACAGAAAATGACTTTTTTTACGTCCCCCGAGTAGCCACCTTCTCCATTCAAATAAGTAATTCCCCGTCCCAGCCTCGCCGTCAGGGTATCGCCAATCTCGACTGGAAAATCACTAATAATCCACACCGATCTGGATTGCTCAAGTCCAACCATCGTAATATCAATCATTTTATAAGCGATATAGTAAGCGATTAACGAGTACATGGCCCGATCCCACCCAAAAATGAATCCGGCACTGCCTAATATAAATATGTTAAAAAACATGACCATTTCGCCAACAGAAAACGGGCTTATCCTCGTTAGCAGGATCGCTACAATTTCCGTCCCATCCAAGGAGCCTCCTGCCCGGATGACAAGTCCCACACCGATTCCGATGATGATTCCTCCAAAAACGGCGGAGAGCAGCAGATCGTCCGTCAAGCTAGGTACAAGATGGAGGTAACTCGTCCCCAAGGACATGACGACGACACCGAACAGAGTGGAGATGGCGAATGTCTTGCCAATTTGTTTGTAGCCGATGAGTAAGAATGGAAGGTTCAACAGGAATAAAAATAAGCCGAGTGGGCCTCCCGTAAGCTTTGACACCATAATGGATACGCCAGTTACCCCACCATCAATAATGTTGTTCGGTACGAGAAAAATTTCGAGTCCGACTGCCACCAGCAAGGCTCCAATGATGATTCCGAGTGCTCTCAGTACGATTCTTCTTTTTTTCGTCCGCTTATGAGTGATTGGTGCAACCCCTTTTGCATCCATTTTTATCATCCTTAGCCGTTTATTTCTTCCCCTTTCATCATTCCCTCGTTGCAAAAAAAATAGCCAGCCTGGATTTCTCCTAGCCGACTCTTGATGAACCTCTATCCCCAAACAGCAATCGATATGATCCCAATCGTGATCATCAATGACATGGACAGCCGCCATAAGCGCTGTCGCTCCTTCAATAATAAAATCCCGAGCAGCGTACCAAATACCGTACTTACCTCACGAATAGGCGCAATGGCTGCCAGTGGTGCCAACGTCATCGCAAACAAGAACAACAAATACGAGCCTGGTGAAAGAATCGCGCCCAGCACAATCGTTCGCCAGTTTTTTTGCCACTCCCGACGAATGAGTCCCTTCTTCCAAATGAACCTTCCCGCGACGATCAGACAAGCAAAGTTAGCGATTTCCAATATCGCGAATGGAGATAATTGTTGAACGATTTGTTTGTCGGTTAACGTATATCCGGTGATGCATAGCCCGACAGCAAAGGCGTATCGCAGGGCGAGAGGATTCACAGGTTGGATGTTACGCCCGATGCCAATCATCCCACTAATAGCAAAGACTCCGATCACAATGCAAATGACACCCAGCCATCCCGGTACGGATAAATACTCCTGAAAGAAGATGGCGCTAAAAAACGGAATGAGAAGCGTCCCCGTACCTCTCATGATGGGGTATACCTGTGAGATATCCCCGTATGTATAAGCCTTGGCCATCAACCATGTATAACAGCCTTGAAAGAAAAAGGACATGAACAGGAGAAGAACGATAAACCCTGTCAGTTGTATTTGCATCAAATCCCAAATAAGAACAGGCAAGAGAATAATGGTCGTTGGCAATGTAATCAACCAAAGAAAAGCCATTTTGTTCTCACTTTTTTCGTGAACAGGTTCCAAACAGCATGAGCAAGGCCAGATGATAGTACGAGGAATATCGATAGCGATAGCATTTGTGCCCCTTCTCTCTTGTTGTACAAATAACGTTTCGACAACACAACCAAAGACAACAAAAACGAATTGCATTTCGTTGCCTTTCTTTCGACTTGTTCAGTATACACCCACTCTCTCCAAAAATTAAGCGCTGTTTTTGGTTTATGCCCCAATCTTTTTTTGTGCATTTGCTTTCGATCCTCATCTTTTCCAATTCTCCGCATTTTGGGTTATAATGGAGGGATGACACTTCGTTCGGAGGATTTTACTACATGTTGCAAAGAGAGTTGACTCGGGATCAAGCGATACAGGTAGGCGAGCAAATCCTCGTTGCCGTTGAAGGGCACATTATTGAACGGGGCTATACGTACTTTTCAGATGGCGTTGTCTTCAATACGCGTGTAGAACAAGGCACTTATTTAACAAGTGACGTTCAGGGTTCTGAGGTCTATCACGTTCGCTTAGATATGGAAACGGTTCAAAACAGTACCTGTACGTGTCCATATTCACGCATTTGCAAGCATATTGCCGCTACCTTTTTTCAGATGTACAGTGTTTTCGAGAATCCTCGTACGTTTTTGACCCGTTCCCAACAACCAAGACGAGCAACCTTTTCGCCTCATATGCTGATCCCTGCTTATAAATACAGCCATACAGCTCCAACTCAACATGATTCAGCACCTGTCTCCTCTCCACTTACCGCGAACAGCTCCGTCAGTGAGTGGTGGACCTTTTTTGAAAGCTGGACACGGAACCTGTTTGCGGCTATGGAATCGTATCGAGCCTCCTCTGAGCTATTATCGAGCTATCAAAATGTGCTGGGCGTTGCTGCATCGTGGCCGAAGGATCGGGCACAGCTCTTCGTTATTCACGCCAATCTGTTCCATCTCATGAAGCTGGAGCAATACGTCAAAACATATCGCCAATCCTACTGGTTCCTGGATTTGGTTCAGACTGCCGAAAGATTATTGGATCAATTAGAAGGGACTTTGTATTTTGCGGACATCCCTGCTCTTTTGGCTGACCACCACGATGCCATAGTAGATACTCTTCAGTTGACAAAACAATTGAAAGAGAACGAAGCGACTTCCCTCTACTGGATTTTCGCCTATCAAATGCTGTGGTGGATGCTGCTGAATAACCCCGAATGGATGCATGCGGAAATCAACGAGCTGGATCAGCTTATCGCCGATGAAAACAGTTCTGCCGCAGACAAGGAAAAAGGACTGCTTCTGCGTGCACACTTTCATGTGATGGAAAAAAAGGACGAAGCCGCTCTCGCTATTTGGAAAAAAATGAGCCGTTTGAACCTGTCGTTCTACTTGTCCTATATGAAATCATTCGCGCGAAATGGTGAATGGCAGCGATTCCTTGATTGGACTGCTTCATTGACGTCCTTAATCGGGCAAGCCGATACGCAGCAATACCGACTCATCATCGCCATTTGGCAGGAAGCGATGGAGCAGCTGGGGCGGTCATCCGAATGCGGCGCCAAGCTGAAGCAGTTCTTGCCGAGCAGCTATCACGAATATGCAGCCTATTTATATGAAGCGAGACAATTTAAGCAATGGATCGATTTGCAAATGTCGTTCCAGGTACCTCTCGTTGAGATTTCTATCGTACAGCTAAAAGAAATCGAGGATACAGAGCCTACTCTGCTCTTCCCATTTTATTTGCGTGAGGTGAACCGACTGATTGCGGAACGGAACCGAACGGCTTACAAAGAAGCGATCAAGCTTATGAAGAAGGTTCGGATGATTTACAACAGAGCAAGGCAAGATGCGTGCTGGGAACGGTACGTTGATCAATTGTCTGCCAAGCATAATCGGTTACGTGCATTTCAAGAAGAGCTAAGGAGAGGAAATTTCAACTTATGAACACCGTCACTACCATCGTTCTAGAAGGAGAGCTTTTGGCAGACGGACGTTTCCTGATCACAGGCAAAGACTCGCATGGAGCAACGATCGATCCTGAAGAATTGGCCAGTACGCTATTTGCCTGGGATGAGACATCTTATTACGGAACGTTTCTGGACAAAAACGAGCTTGGCGTATTGCTCGGCCCTGCCAAGGCCCTCTCCTTTTTCGTCTCCCCACTATGGCTATTGCATCGGACCTATTCAACGAGCACACCATTTGAACAATATACGAAAGTAGCGGTCACGATACGCAATACGCTAGCAGCTGGTTCCATCGTTCCTGATTTTGCTTCCTGGAAAAAAGGACAGATCGGTTGGAGAGCCACGCACGTTCCCGAAGATTTTCCAGAGTACGGTCACCGCTGGCTTTCACTCGTCCTCGAGAAATCCTTGCAAGATACGAGCGAGATTGGACGAAAGTGGGAGCAGCTATTGACGCAATACCCGGCTCTCTACGTCTTGGGCGCCGAGCTATCTCCACATCTTCAGGAACAGGAATGGCTGCAATCGATTGGCTGGCTGCCCGACCTGACACCGTTTCGAACGTGCTTGCAAATCGTCGAGGCAGAACAGCACCCCAATGACTGGCAGCTCCAGGTGTATTTACAGGATCGTGAAGAACCCGATCACTTGTTTCTCATCGAACCACACCAGCTGACGGCGGAAGGGGCAGTCACCGCTCGTATCCCTGCTGATTGGCGTGAGCACTGGAATCGATTTCTCACGGACCTCGGCAAATGCAAAGAAATTCTTCCCTGGCAAAAAGACGCTCCTGCCAATCAAAACCGTTTTCTTACCCAGCTTACCAATGAGCAAGCATGGATCTTTTTGACGTCGAGCAGCTTGCAGTTGGTGCAAGCGGGTATTCATGTCTTTTTGCCTGCCTGGTGGGAGCAAGTACGACGGGTGAAACCGAAGCTGAAAGCCAAGATTACTTCCTCCGTTGGCGCAAGCAAGCAGTCCTTTCTAGGAGTCTCTCAGCTCATGGATTTTGAATGGAAGCTAGCCTTGGGGCCCGTGGAGCTTAGCGAAGAGGAATTTGAACAACTGATTAAACAAAAGCAGCGCCTGCTAAAAATTCGTGGACATTGGGTACAATTGACACCAGACCTATTCTTGCAGCTACAGGAAGCGCTGAAGAAAACCAATGCGAAGAACGGTCTGACGCTTCGTGATGTCATGAAAATGCACCTCGCCCCAACTGTGGAGGTTGAGGAACCGACTGATGACGAATTTGATTTCGACACGTCCCTATCTGTGGAAGTTCAACTAAATCAGCATTTACGAGCGCTCATGAATCAACTGCAGGAGACGAAGCACATCCCGATCATGGAGCAGCCTGCTACTTTTCATGGAACATTGCGAAAATATCAGTTAGAAGGCAGCTCATGGATGTTCTTTTTACGACGCTTTGGGTTGGGAGCTTGTCTGGCTGATGATATGGGATTGGGGAAAACGGTTCAATTTATCACGCATTTGTTGCATGTCAAACAGCTGGACGCAGCAAATACCCCTTCTCTCTTAATCTGTCCTACCTCTGTTATTGGCAACTGGCAAAAAGAGCTGAAGCGTTTCGCCCCCTCTCTTCAGGTGATGATACATTATGGTAATGATCGCAAAAAGAAAGAGGCATTCTTACCCGCGATCAAGGGAGCCGATCTCGTGATTACCTCCTATGCTCTTTCCCATTTAGATGAGCAGGAGCTGTCCATGGTTACTTGGGATACGATTTGTCTCGACGAGGCACAAAATATTAAAAACGCGTATACGAAGCAAGCGTCAGCTGTTCGCGATCTGAAAGCATGGCACCGGATCGCCCTTACTGGCACTCCAATCGAAAATCGCCTGAGTGAGCTCTGGTCTATTTTTGACTTTTTGAATCCTGGCTACTTGGGAAGCCTCGGGGAATTTACCCAACGCTTTGTACTTCCGATCGAACGCGATCAAGACCAGCAGCTCATTAACCAAGTGCAACGACTCATTCAACCTTTCCTGCTGCGTCGGGTGAAGACCGATCCGAGCATTCAGCTAGACCTGCCTGATAAGAATGAGAGCAAGGAGTACGTACCGCTGACGGCCGAGCAAGGCGCACTCTATGAAACAGCGATTCAAGATATGTTTGAGCGAATGGAAAAAGCCTCTCCCATGGAGCGACGCGGTCTGATTTTGACGACGTTAACACGACTCAAGCAGCTGTGCGACCATCCTGTGCTGATTTTGAATGAAATCTCAACAACCGATGAAGCCAGTCGCTCTCACAAATTGGAAAGGCTGCTGGAATTGGTTGAGGACATTCGCCAAAAGAAAGAGCGTTGCCTGATTTTTACCCAATACATTGAAATGGGCAATTTACTCCAACGGGTACTGACAAGAGAAGGCTTCGGGCCTGTCTACTTCTTAAATGGGTCCACGAAGAAAGAAAAACGCGATGAGATGATCTCTCGTTTTCAAGACAAGACGCTGGCAGACCATGAACGCGGGGCGATCTTCATTCTTTCCTTGCGAGCCGGCGGCACTGGCTTGAATTTGACGGAAGCCAATCACGTCATTCACGTAGATCGCTGGTGGAATCCTGCTGTAGAGAATCAGGCCACTGACCGTGCCCATCGCATAGGCCAGCAGCGCAATGTTCATGTCTATAAATTCATCTCGCTCGGGACAATCGAGGAACGCATCGATGAGATGATGGAGAGAAAGCTATCGTTGAGCCAGCAAATTGTCGGAACAGGCGAGAGCTGGATCACGGAGCTATCGACGGAGGAGCTGCGAGACTTGTTCACCCTGCGCCATGATTGGCTAGACACGAAAGGATAGATGGGAATGGAGCGTGTGGAAGAAAACGATCGAAAATCCAATGGGAATCGACATACGGAAGAACGCAAGCTACCCGAAGCATGGCAGCGTTTCTTGGAAGCCGTTCAGCAGCAGTTTTCCGAAAACCAGAGGGATAACGACGAAACAAAATAAAAAATCCTCCCCTATAGACCAAGACCCGATCACTTAATGACTCGGACCTTGGTTTTCTTTTTCCCTGTTTATGTTAAGGCAACAACAGTTACGGTTAATCCTGCCGTATTAAGCGGATTGCTGAACGGACCTACCCTTACTTGCAATACACTGGGTGGGCCTGCGGGCGTAGTGAAAATTGCCGGTGCTGACACAGAAGTCTTTACATCTGATACAGGTGAACTTTGCGTAGTACCCGTACCGATTACGGTGATGCCATTCAAGTTCATGGAAATACCGGCGTCCCCACTCCCCGGCTCTTCCACACTGATTTCTACTTCGTATATAGCCAGATAGGTTCTGCCGCCCTCTAACAGGATATCTGTTGGTGGAGAAAAAGTGATGGCTGTGCCTTGCTGGTGAGCGACCAAATTCAACGGGATCGGATTATTGTTCGCTACGATATCGTTTGTAGTTTCCACGACATTGATGCTGTTTGCTGTCGCCAAAGGTCCGGTTGCTCCAGTTATACCAACACCAGTAGCTCCCGTTGGACCAGTATTACCTGTCGTTCCTGTTGTACCTGTCGTTCCTGTGATTCCTGTAGCTCCCGTGGTTCCTGTGGTCCCACTCGCCCCTGTCGCCCCGGTAGCTCCAGGAAACCCACCAGTCGGACCTGTTGGCCTTGTCGGACCTGGTGGGCAAATGCTATCCAGCTTATTTTGTAAAAGCAACTCCTTTTGCGTTACGGCTTTCAAGGTGTCTCTCACACTGGCATTCACATTCAACAAGTCGCTGATCGTTGCGGGCGGTGCCGTAACCCCAGGCAATGTTCCGAGAATGAATTGAAGCTTTTCACCCTCCGCATGAATAATATGACTGAGCCCTAATTCTTCTAATGCAATCGAAGACAAGAGCAAGTTAATAGCATCTTCTCTTGTAATTGTTATGGTTGGTGTAATATTGGGCACATTTGCTTGCGACAAGACTATCATCCTCTAACCTCGTATTTCTCTGTACCACCTAATGCAGCACCAAGATGGGATATTTTATGGGTGAACATCACCTGTGTTCTGTGCCATCGCCTATTTCGTATGAAAAATAAACAAACGCCCAAATGATTCCCTGGAAATGCCATAAAAAATCCCTTAAGGCCATGTGGGAAGAGTTTGCCTCAAGGGAATCTATCTACTTTTTATGGCCTAAAGGAAAATATACCTGAACAGTCGTTCCTTTATTCGGGGTACTCGAAAAATGAATATACCCATCGTGTGCCTGAATGATTTTATAACAAATCATAAGTCCTAACCCGGTTCCTTTTTCTTTTGTGCTATAGAAGGGTTCACCTAATCGCTTCAGCCGAGCTTCTGCCATACCACAACCCTCATCAACGATTTTGATCATCACTTGTTCGCTTTCTTTAAGCCTTGCGATTATGTGAATCGTTCCACCATCTTTCATCGACTCAACAGCGTTTGTAAGGAGATTGTTAAATAGTTGGAGGATCTGATTCTGGTCGCACCAGATCATCGTTCCTTCCACTTCCTTGATGTCCAGCTCAAGATGATGTCGATCTAGCGTTACTTGTACCTTAGACGCAGCATTGCGAAGTAAATCCGCTATATTCATTCGTTCATATGGTTCCGTACTGTTTCGAGATAAAAAGACGTATTCTCGCAGGACATTCTCTAATTGGTGAAACTCAGCCAGCATAATATCAAAATATTCCCGCTTCCATTGGTCTCGACGGAGCAATTGTACGAAGCCCTTGATTGAAGTCACCGGATTTCGTATTTCGTGTGCAACCCCGGCAACCATTTGGCCAACGACGGATAGCTTGTCCATCTTTTGTAAAAACTCTTCCGTCTGCACGTGCTTCGTATGATTTCGGATGATAAAGATGACTTGGTTCGTCTCCTGTTCTTCATGAATCACCGGGGTGCCTTTTGCCTCCAGCGTGATCTTATTGCCATTCCGGCCCGGGCAAGTAAATGTGATGAGACGTGGCTGCTTCTCCACCGTGATCTGACGAATCGTTTGCATAACAAGCCTGCCCGTTTCCAGTAGCAGAAGTGCTAGCAGGGGTCGATTCACTACTTCATCAGGAGCGATCTCCAGAACGGATTGAACGGATGGCGAAATATACGTAATCAACCCCTGACTATTGATGATCACGATTATATCAGACAAGTTTTCTGCGATCATTCGATATGGCGATTCATTCACATGTTGATGTTTGCGAAAAACGTCTCCTCGCTCACTCTGATCCACTTCGTATGTATGAAAATCTCGGTGTTGTCCACCATTGAGCAGAAGAAAAGCGCTGTTCCTAAACCTTTCCTCACGCTTCAACACACGAGCCAAGTCTTCGGCAGGCATGGGCTCACTAAACCAAAATCCTTGAGCAGAATCACAACCAAGCTGCCAAAGAAACTCCAGTTGCTCTTGCGTCTCTACGCCTTCTGCTGTTACTTGCACGCCAAGACTTCGTGCCATCGCCATGACGGTTTTGATAACGGTCGCCTGTGTGACATCGTTCATGCATTCTCTCACACAGGATTGATCGATTTTTAGCTTGTTCATGGCAAAACGGGATAGATGTTGAATGCAGCTATAGCCCTTCCCAAAATCATCCAGGCTGATTTTTACCCCAATTCTTTTTAATTCTGCTAAAATCTCGATGGTACGCTCTCCATCTCTGGTAGAATCCTCGGTAAATTCCAGCTCCAAATAGTGAGGCTGCAGGTTTGTTTCGTCCAAGATCGTTTGAATCGTGCTACCCAACTGGTCTGATTCCAAGGCATAGGATGACAGATTCACGCATGTCACGAGAGGTGGTAGTCCAGCGTCCTGCCAAGCTATATTTTGCTTGCAAGCCGTCCTGATGACCCATTCCTCGACCAAGAGAGTCAATCCGCTCTTTTCTGCTAACAAGAACACCCAATCTGGTGGTAGCAACCCTTTTTGTTGGTGGTTCCATCTAACCAAAGCCTCTGCCCCAATGATTTTCCCTGTTCTCAGATCGTATAGCGGCTGATAATACAGGCTGAGCTCTTGCTTGATAAACGCATGATGAAAATCTCGAACGTAGCGATCCAGTTCCTTTTGGTTCATTGTCTGTATACGAACCACGCCTTCCTGGAAATCATTCTGATTTTTCCAACTTTACCCCTGACTCTACTTTATAGGAAGAGGCTAGCACATGTCCATACGTCTACGGTGTATAGAAAAAACCCTCCACAAAGGGAGGGTCACCTACGCGCGAATTCTCATCAGAGCGCGCTCTTCTTCTTTTATCCGCGGACAGGTATAGCAATACTTTTGCTCCCCCGTCTTATAGTACAAACAGCATTGATTCTTGATGCGCACTTTCGCTTGAGGATCACGCATATCCTCGATCCAGCGCACTTTCACGCGAAATGGATTTTTTTGCAATCCAAAGCTCTCGCCTTCCAACTGATTACAGAGGACATCGTAATCAGCCTTCACTTGTTGCTTGATGCTATCTTGTTCTACCAACGCCACAAAAGCGTCCGTGTGATAATTGAACTTTGTCGGGAACTGTCCCCATAGCATCGCTTCCGGATTTCCTGTTACCTTTGCAAGAGTCGTGAGCAACGGATGCAGGAAGTCTTGGAAATACGCACGATAGCATTCCTTCAGCCAAATGGCTCGCTCTGCTTCGCTTGTAGGCGCTTCAACGATCTCATACGCAGGGATCACAAATGCGATTTGCGGATAGTCATCCTCGTAAAACAACTCGATCGTCATATTATCCAGTGTCATAGTAAGTGCGCGATTCCAGACAGAAATCATGTACGAAAGACCGAGAGAAGGGCTCGTGAGCCAACTGCTGATGTATGTACCAGCAGCAGTCAGCTCATGTGCCTTGATTAGCGGAGCATAGATTTGTACGAGCTCATTCATATGTTTCGGGTCTACCAAATCTCTTGCCTTCATGGAAAATAAGGCATTTGGTCTCATTTTTGAAGTAATATCAAAACGTTGTGCTAAAAAATCGTCATCCCACGCTTGCATCCATATCTCCCTTTCTATTTATTATCCAGAAAATACGCTGTTCGACTGGTCAAGATACGTGCCGAACTGTGCTTGATACAATCTGCTATAGAGACCTTCACGAGCTAATAGCTGATCATGACTTCCCTGCTCGGTAATACCTTGCTCAGTCACAACTATGATTCGATCTGCATTTTTAATGGTAGCCAATCTGTGCGCAATCACCAACGTCGTACGGCCCACAGACAATTCCTGCAAGGATTGCTGGATCGCCGCTTCCGTTTCGGTATCAAGTGCAGAGGTAGCTTCATCCAAAATCAGGATCGGCGGGTTCTTCAAAAACATGCGCGCAATCGCCAGCCTTTGTTTTTGACCGCCGGACAATTTGACTCCGCGCTCCCCGATAATTGTCTCTAGTCCAGCAGGCTGTGAACGGATAAACTCTTCTAATTTAGCCCGACGAGCTGCCTCCCAGATTTCTTCCTCGGAAGCGTTTAGTTTTCCATACACGATATTTTCTCGGATCGTCCCTGAAAAGAGGAACACATCTTGCTGCACGATCCCGATTTGGCTGCGCAATGACGCTAGCGTAATTTGGCGGATATCTATTCCATCAATGGTGATACTGCCCCCGTCAATCTCATAAAATCTCGGCAAGAGACTGCACAACGTGGTTTTTCCTGCACCAGATGGGCCTACAAACGCTATGGTCTCGCCTGCCCGGATGTTCAAATCAATGTTTTGCAAAACAGAGGACTCTTGATCGTAGCTAAACGAAACATTCTTGTACGAAATATCGCCCTTCAATGACTCTACCTGGATCGCATCTGGAGCATCTGCAATATCCGGTGCTGTGTCCATGATTTCGATGTATCGCTTAAAGCCGGCAATCCCTTTTGGATAGCTCTCGATAATCGCATTGATTTTCTCCAAAGGACGGAAAAATACATTCGTTAACAGCAAGAAAGCAACAAATTCACCGTAGGTCAGTTCACCTTGAATAACAAACCAGCTGCCGCAAATCAGGACAAACAAATTGACTAAACGCATCAGCACGTAACTGACAGAAATATTTTGAGCCATGATTTTGTAAGACAACAGCTTGGTGATCCGGAAACGTTGGTTGTTCTCCGCAAATCTTTTGTTTTCAAATTGCTCGTTGGCAAAAGCTTGTACGACACGCATTCCGCCTACGTTGTCCTCAACACGTGCGTTGAAATCGGCCATGTCGCCGTATAGACGATGGAACGCTCCCGTCATTTTACGGTTGAAGTGAACAACAAAGAATATCAAGAGCGGAATCACCAAAAACGTAAGTATCGCCATTTCTTCATTGATGTTGAACATGAGGACAAAGGCACCGACCAGCGTCATCACGGCGATAAACAAGTCTTCAGGACCGTGGTGAGCGACCTCGCCAATCTCCATCAAATCATTCGTCAGCCGGGATAGTAAATGCCCCGTCTTGGTATTATCAAAAAAGCGGAAGGATAGCTTTTGAATATGATCGTACAGTTTCTTCCGCATATCCGTCTCGATATTAATCCCAAGCTTATGTCCCCAATACGTGACGACATAGTTCATCCCTGCGTTAATGCCATACAAAGCCAAAAGCCCAATGCACGCCCACACGATCATCTCCCAATCTTTGCTTGGAAGTAATTGATCGACAACCATGTTTACTGCAAGTGGAAATCCCAACTCTAACAAGGCAACGAACACCGCACACGTAAAGTCGAGCACGAATAATCCGCGATAAGGCCGATAATAAGAAAAAAACCTGCGAAGCATGGAAGCAGCAACTCCTCTCTCTCCAAACAAGATGAATCCAATTTGATTATGAAAATCATTTTCATTATATATGGATTTCACTTTTAAATCGATCATTTATTGGGATTTTTTTCTGGGCTGAGCACATTTGCGAGACCTGTGCTTATCTGTTGGAATAAAAACGGCTCGAACCTCTACTTCACCCTGAAATGAGAGGTTCAAGCCGGAATATCTCTTAGAACAAATCTTGATAGGCGGGCACCCCACCCGCTCCTTTGGCAGAAAGGATCGCATTGACGACAGCTTCAGCGAGCACTTCTACACTCAGCGTCCCAACGAGGTTGACTGATGCGTCCACACCTCCAGTGGCAATAGCAAAAATCGTGTCACCATCACTCATCGTGTGCACCGGATGAATCGTTTTTGCCAGGCCATTATGCGCCATTTGCGCCACTTTGTTCGCTTGTACTTTATTCAGATTGGCGTTGCTTGCCACCACTGCAATGGTGGTATTCGTACCGGCTGGAACTGGCGGCGTTGCTGCATCGATCATCCAGGACAAACTGTCGCGGATTTTGCCATCCTCTCCCCTAGCCCCTGCCAATATTTCGCCTGTTGAGGGTAAGCGTACCTCGCCTACTGCATTAACCGCTACAATTGCACCAACGACGAGACCGTTCGGCAGTCGGCGAGAAGCTGTTCCAAGTCCGCCCTTCATCGCTCGCTTCATTCCGGCCATTTTTCCCACTGTCGCACCCGTCCCTGCCCCGACATTTCCTTGCTGAACTGGCTGTTTACTGGCAAGTCGTGCAGCCTCGTAGCCCATGAGTTGATCCGGTCGGATTTTTGCACTGCCTATCGATAAATCAAAAATAACGGCCGCTGGAATGATCGGAACGACTCCGACACCAACATTGTAGCCTTGCCCCTGTTCTTCCATATAACGCATGACGCCGCTCGCCGCATCCAAGCCATAGGCACTGCCCCCTGTTAAAACAACCGCATTGACCTCCTGGACTGAATTGATCGGATTCAACAGATCAGTCTCCCGCGTCCCAGGAGCAGAACCGCGTACGTCTACCCCACAGGCTGATCCTTTTTCCAGCACGATGACCGTACAGCCAGTCAAGGCTTCCTCATTTTGGACTTGTCCTACTTTGACGCCAGGAACATCGACGATCGTCCCACTCGCAAGCTTGGGCATTCGGGGTGAGCCGTTCTTTGACAAGCTTCCTTCTTCTCCAGTTGCCTCCTGTCCAATAGCAGTTCCAAGCGTCAGGAGAGAAGCAGGTACGGCTGCTGCCAATCCTAGCATCGCTGTTTTTTGGAGGAATTTTCGTCTGGTTACGGACGGTTTCACTAGCAATTCTTCCTTCTTCTCTTGTACTTGCTTTGCATCCTTCCAATCCTTGGCCATCCTCGTATCCACCCTTCATCAAAACTATAATACGTGTTTATATTTAGAAATTTCTGAATTATTTTCATCATAACTTGTTTCACTGTCCCACTCAATTCCCCCCTGCACTTTTGGTCGTAAAGTCGTATATCTTTTTGCCTTATACCGTTTCCTGAAAAAAATGATGGCGAAGATGACTCATCTTTACTATAATGAAAAACTGTGAAAAACGGCCCCGACTTTTCTGAAAGGGGAAAGTCACGATACGAAACAGAAATGAGGAACATTTTTGAACCTTCAACAACTAAAAATGGAATGGTTTTCTAACGTACGTGCTGACATGCTGGCAGGTATCACGGTTGCACTTGCCCTGATTCCGGAAGCCATCGCTTTTTCTATTATTGCAGGTGTCGATCCAATGGTTGGATTGTACGCTTCCTTTTGCATCGCAGTCATTATTGCGTTTGTCGGAGGAAGACCTGGTATGATTTCCGCAGCTACTGGTGCTATGGCGTTATTAATGATTACTCTGGTCAAAGAGCATGGCATCGAGTATTTATTTGCGGCGACTGTTCTGACCGGTATTTTGCAAATCGTACTGGGAGCGTGTAAAATCGGCAGGCTGATGACCTTTGTCCCTCATACTGTCGTGCTTGGATTCGTCAATGCGTTGGCTATTCTGATCTTTATGGCTCAGCTCCCCCATTTTATTGGGGCGTCCTGGGTTATGTACGTCATGCTGGCTGGAACGCTCGCGATTATTTATTTGTTGCCACGACTCACCAAAGCAGTCCCTTCTGCTCTCGTAGCAATCATCGTCATGACTGTCATTTCAATCTGGGCAGGTCTTGATCTACGAACTGTTGGAGACATGGGTGAAATCACACGTCAATTACCAATGTTCCATATTCCTAGTGTCCCGTTGAACTGGGAAACACTCATGATCATACTGCCTTACTCCTTTCCACTTGCATTGGTCGGGATTCTGGAATCATTGATGACTGCTGCCATTCTTGATGAGATGACAGATACACGCAGTAACAAAAATACAGAAGTGAAAGGCCAAGGGATCGCCAATATCATCACTGGATTCTTTGGCGGAATGGCTGGCTGTGCCATGATCGGACAATCTGTCATTAACGTGAAATCAGGTGGACGTGGCCGTTTGTCCACCTTGGTTGCAGGGATTTTTCTGTTGTTCCTGATATTGGTCCTTGGAGACGTCGTTAAACAAATCCCGATGGCTGCCCTCGTCGGCGTCATGGTCATGGTTTCGATCGGTACGTTTAACTGGCAGTCTATACGGGATCTACGGAAAATTCCTTTTGGTGATGCCATTGTCATGATTACTACGGTGATCGTTGTCGTCGCTACGCACGATTTGGCAAAAGGGGTCATTTCTGGTGTGATCCTGAGCGCAGTGATTTTTGGCTGGAGGATGGCTCGCTTGCATGCCACCTCCCACGTAAGTGATACTGGCGAAAAGGTTTACTCCGTCTCGGGTCAGCTGTTCTTCGGTACCATGACACACTTCGTCGACCAGTTTTCCTTTCAGGATGATCCCGAGCAGATTATCATTGACTTCTCTCGTTCCCACGTCTGGGATTTATCGGCTGTAACGGCTATTTCGAAGGTCGTTGAGAAATACAGACAGCTAAACAAATCGGTAGTCATCTCCGGACTTAATGAAGAAAGCAAGCTACTGATTGATCGTGTAGGGATAAGCACTCCTACCGGACATTAACCTGTCAGCCAGTAAAAAGGAAATCCCCTAACGGATACAAGAGCTTCGTCTCTTGTCGTTAGGGGATATTCTTTTTTCTAAATGGCGTCAAGCGTTTCTCTTATTTCATTTTTGCAATAGTTTGATCATATTTACGAATTGGTCACCGAGAAATTGCAGTGCTAGAATGATCAGTAACAATATTCCTGCTTTTTAACTACAAAGGTTGTGACAGAAAGATGGAATTTTCATGGAAACGTAATTTGATTGTGTTATGGATTGGCGTCTTTTTCTGTAGTACCGCCTACTCGATCTCCATCCCTTTCCTGCCCATCTTCCTCCATACTTCACTGGGGGTCAATGAGCATCTGGAGGCCTGGTCAGGCATTTCGTTTGGGATCACGTTTTTAGCAAGTGCGCTCATTTCTCCATACTGGGGCTCACTTGCGGACAAATACGGGCGAAAGCCCATGCTGATTCGCTCTGGATTTAGCCTGGCTTTGTTGTACTTCTTGACGTACTTCATTACCGACCCTTATTTGTTTCTTGTGTTACGGATCTTCCAGGGACTGCTTGCCGGCTATGTTCCTGCGGCCATTGCGCTGGTAGCGACGAATACACCAGAAAAAAACGTCGGGTACGCACTTGGGATTATGGCTACCTCGGGAGCAACAGGAGGAATCATCGGTCCATTGGTTGGCGGTGTCGTCAGTCACGTATGGGGCAACGCCGAAGCCTTCATTTTTTCAGGATTTGTCGTACTGGTCGCAGCGCTAATCGCGACTTTCTTCGTGAAGGAAACGAATCTGAACCGCTCTGCCAACCGCTCCAGTGTCCGGGATGACCTGCGAGCTGCGTTAGCGAACCGCCCCTTGATGTCCATACTCGGCATGAGCCTGATGGTCACGATTTCCGTCATGCTTCTGGAGCCACTATTGACCGTGTATGTCATGCAGTTGGGTGCATCTCAGCAGGACGCTTCACTGAGCTCCGGCATCATTTTCGCCGCCGTAGGAATCGCGACGGTCATCGCCGCTCCTCAGTGGGGAAAGCTCGGTACGAAGGTAGGCTATTCAAAAATTTTGTTCATTGGCTTAATGGGCGGGGCGATCGGAAATTTGCTGCAATTTTTCTTCACCAATCTGTATGGCTTCGGTATTTTGCGATTCGTGTACGGACTGTTTTTTGCCGCTGTCTATCCGTCCATCAACGCCATGATTGTAAAGGTCACGGAACCGGAATTTCGTGGCAGGGCGTTTAGCTTGAACCAATCCTCGACGCAACTGGCGACGATGATGGGGCCAATCATTGGCGGCGTTCTTGGAGGGCTCATCCCGATTCGCATCGTGTTTATCATCAATGGCATTGCGCTGTTGATTACCGCCATTATGATTCGATCCAAACGAGCAGAATTGACTGGCCAGCCTTTGAAGCAGCAGTCAGCAGAGCATCAGCTTGCGACGAAGTAATGTCAACGAAAACTCCCTCCCGAACGCACAGGTTAGGACCTGAAGTTTGCTGGTGGGAGTTTTGCATATTCGATCCGGTTCACTTACAATAATAGTAACAACAAAGGATCAGCCCGCACCCATTCCATACATACCCTAGGAGCTGCTCGATCGTGCTCACTTGAAGTTGAAAGAATATTCTGATCGTTGCAGATGAAAGAATGACCGCCATGCAATGAATCTTTTTAATTCTTTTGATGAAAGGGGTACACATCCATGTCCGGAAAAACGGTGATTTTGCTTATTCTCATCATTATTGCGCTCATCTGCGTGAATCTATTTGTCGCAAATGGTGTCATTCGCCTTCTCTCGATCGTCGGGATTGCAGGAATTACCTTTGTGTTACAAGGTACCATGTTCGGAAAGAAATGAGTACGTTAACGATGAGATTTCTCAAGCTTGCTGCTGAAGGCACTAAAAAGTACCTTACGTATCCTTCGCACAATAAAAAAAGCCGGGAAGACTTGCTCCCCGGCTCTTTGCCTTACCTCTCTTGTAGCGCTACTTTTAATCCTAACAAAATGTAAACAGATCCTACGATCTTGCCACTCCAGCGGCCGACCCAGGAGATTCGCTTCACCAAATGCCCCAATGGTCGAATACTGATTGCAATCAACGCCGTGTAAAAGAACCCCAGGATGGCAAAAATCAGTCCCAGGACGAGGAACTGAATGATCGCTCCGCCTCGCTCTGGATGTACGAATTGCGGCAGGAACGCCAGAAAGAACAACGCCGTCTTCGGATTCAGGACTTCTGCAAGGATGGCTTGCCCATACGATTGCAGCGGCGGCAACGGCGTTACCTTTGGCAGCTCGGGATCAACCGGTTTTTCCATCAGAGCTCGGACCCCTAAATAGACCAAATAAGCCGCTCCCGCAAATTTTACAAGATTAAATGCCCATGCAGATGTCATCAAAATTGCAGATAGACCGACCGCAGCAAAAATCGTATGAATGAAGTCTCCCGTGGCAATGCCCAGCCCTGCCATAATGCCTGCTTTGCGTCCTCCTTGGACGGTACGCGTCGCTGTTAAAAGGACAGCAGGTCCCGGAATCAAAAAGAGGCCGATCACTACAGCCAAAAACGCTCCCATGGTAGTCCAATCAAACATGTGCTCTCCCTCTTTTGTGGATCATTTGGATACAATATTCGAAATCTCCTTCTATCATAAACCATGCTCAAGGGGAACGAAACAGATTACGCCTTATTTTCGGTATCATGAGCTTGTGGCGGAAATAATACCGTAACCGTCGTCCCCTCTCCCACTCGGCTAGCAAGTGAAATGGTCCCCTTATGCGCTTCCACAATCCCTTTGACAATGGTCAATCCCAATCCGGCTCCACCGCGTTCCCTTGCCCGTGAACGGTCCCCTCGATAAAAACGCTCAAACACATAAGGCAGGTCTTTCTCATCAATGCCTGTACCGCTATCTTTTACTTGCAAGCGTGCCATGGCGTCCGCTTTGTCCACGGTGATCACCACTTCTCCCCCGGCAGGCGTATGCTTGCAGGCATTCGTCAACAGATTCGCCACGATTTGCGCCAGCCTCTGCCTGTCCCCCTTGATCCAGACAGATTGATCCCCACCCTGAAACTGGAATTTCACTTGATTACGGGCAAATGTAGCGCTCATCGACTCGGTGACTTCTTTAACGACCTCGCTCAATTCCACCTCTTCACTGCGCATTTGCAAGGAACCCGACTCCACCTGAATGACCTGATCCAAATCTCGGACAAGTCGGCTGAGGCGCAGTACTTCAGATCGCGTGCTTTCAAGATTTTTGGGAGTCGCTTCCCATATCCCGTCGATCATGCCCTCCACTTGGGCTAGCAACGTGTTCAGCGGTGTCCGCAATTCATGAGCGATATCGGAGGTCAGTCGCTTGCGCAGCTCCTCCTGATGCTCAAGACTATGGACCAGGTTGTTAAACGCAGCGACCAAGGAAGTCACTTCGTCCTTCCCACGCGGCTCAGGCACGCGTATGGATAAATTGCCCATAGCGACTCTTTGCGCCGCCGTGCTCACTTGTACGACTGGGCGCACCATGGTCCGAGCTAGTGGAATACTAATGATGATCACTAGAATGAGTAACACAGCCATCGTCCATAAGGTTGTGTTTTTATGCGCCCATTGAAAATGACTTTCCAAGGTCATATACGCACTCCGATCATCATGGCTTATCACCAGTTGCCCGATCATGACGCCCTTACTGACAAGGGGAATCTTGTCTACACTGTAGTTGCTATTTTGGGCAGGCGTCTTGCCCCATTCCTTTTTCACTTGTCGTTGCTCATCGAGAAGCGTAATATGCAGGCCCAATACGTCAGATACAGCTTCGAGCTTATGATAGGCTTCCTCTCCCCAGCCTTGATTGTCAAGATACGCCTTCAGTGCCACACGGGATATTTCCTGATTGTGCTGATTTCTTACTTCATTGGCATACATCGAAAAGTGAACGTCCATTTCCTTTACCGAAAGCAAGGAGGAAAAAAGAACCGCACATGCCCCGACTGTCATGATCACAAAAGCGAGCTTTACCCATATATGCTTCATTTTGGCCTCACTTCTTCATGGGATCGTCAAAGCGATAGCCCAATCCATACACCGTCTTGATATACTCCGGCTGTTTCGGGTCAGCCTCTATTTTTTGGCGAAGATTTTTGATATGCGTATCGATTGTCCGATCATATCCTTCGAAGTCGAAGCCCATGACCTCACGAACGAGCTCCTCCCTGCCCCAGGTTCTCCCCGGATAACGGACAAGCGTCGTCAGCAAGCGGTATTCATTTGGCGTAACCTCCAAGGCTATCCCGTTCTTCGTGACTCTCTTCTCATTCATAGAAATGGTCAATTCTCCCACCTCGATGTAATCGGAAAGAGACGAATAATCGCCTGCTCGACGCATGATGGCGCGGACACGTGCCACCAGCTCTCTCGGGCTAAACGGCTTGATCAAGTAGTCATCTGCGCCGATCGTAAGCCCGCGAATACGATCGGCCTCACCACTTTTCGCCGTCAGCATCAAGATCGGGACACGAGACTCTTTGCGAATTTGGATGCAGACCTCTTCTCCACTCAGATCGGGAAGCATCAGGTCCAAAATGATACAGGTGAAAGAAACCGTCGTGGCCATTTCGACTGCTTCCTTGCCTGTTTGAGCCGTCAGAACATGATAGCCTTCCTTTTGAAGATAGGAGGACAATATTTCTAAAATTTGCAGCTCATCATCGACTAGCAGGATCGTAGACATGTGAATTCCTCCTTACTCCTCTTGTATATGATGCTTTCCCTTTTTCCAGAAAAGCAAAAAGACGAGTGCGCCTGCAACCAGGGCAAAGAGTAAGCGAAACTTGTTTTCTCCGAAGTAAATGAGATCATGACCAACGAACGTTTCGAATACCATCGAGGGCACTTTTCCAAGTAAGGTCGCCACCAAAAACTGCGCAAACGTTATATTCGTCAAAGCTGCACCCAAATTAATTACACCGGATGGCATCATCGGGTTCAACCGAAGCAATACGATGGCAAGACATTTGCGAAAGCTCGTCGTACCATTGATGGCATGTACCCATTTGAACGACTTCAGTTTTTTACGTCGATCCGCTTTTTGGATCGTGTAGCGATACAGGAAAAAAGCAATGCAAGCGCCTGCCACTTCTCCCGTCAAAGAAATCATGAACCCTCCGTACAAGCCAAACACAACAGCATTCGCACCTGATAAGAAAATGGAAGGTAGAACACCCGCCACACTGATCACGATGTTCAATAAAATACTACCGATAATCCCCAGCATGCCCAATGAACGAATCCATTCTGCCAAGGCTTCTATATTCGTCAACCAATCCATTCTTATGAATGACTCCCCTCTGCAACCTTCTCTCTACAGAGTAAACGAAACTTGTGAAGAAATCATGGAAAAAAACAAACAATCGTAGCCAAAGCGACTACGACTGCTTATTTTCGATCAAAAACATTACTCTTCTGAGATCGCAATGTACAAATCCACTTGCGCGTTGTTGGGATCAGCGCAGCGTACTCCGTCATATCGTTCGAAATCTCCGGTAAAAGTCCGCTTGTTCCCCGGTTGCTGGGACCATTCCCACACTTTCGCCCATGCTTCCATCACGACCTCCACCATTGGGCCTACGCGTGTAGTAAAGACTGCATAGGTAGATGCAGGCAGTGTCTTCACCGTAAGCTCGCCAGGCAGCTCTCCTTCTTTTGCGACTTCGGTACCCACTAACAAGGAGTACTCCCCAGTCTCATCCCCCTCGTAATCGCAATAGACGCCAAGGACAACGCCAGGTTCTTTTTGATGGGGAGTTTTGAATGGATACTCTAGTTGATAATAACGCTGCCACAACTCCCCGATTTTCGGATTTGCTCCGCATTCCGCTTCGTTGGTTGTACGAATTTGCAAGCCTGCTACACGCATTTCATCCAGTTTGACAATCGTTGGGTTCATCATTTTACACTCTCCTGTAAGAATTTGCTTTACATAATTAAGTATAACGACCTTACCCTGACAACTATCTGTCAACGTTCTCCTGTTTATTCATATAGTTTTGTCATTCTTTTTACGGTATCCCCCATTCGCTTTCTCACATGCGCGGGTTCATGTACACACAAGGCATCGCCAAAGCTAAGCAGCATGCCGTTTAACCACTCATCGTCTGTCATCATCGTCCTCACTAACAGCGAACCGTCCTGCATGGTCTCAATCGCCCCTGGTTCAAACATATCCCGTACCCTTACATGTACGCTCGGGGAAAATTGCAGGACAAGTGAAATCCGCTCTGCCGTATCCCACTCTTCTAGCCATTCCAGCTTATTGACTTGTTCATACGGACGTGGAGAAAACTCCTCTGTCAGCACGGACATCTCAGCAATCCTCGATAAACGAAACAGACGATCCTCCTGACGCTGTAAACAATAGCCGTACACGTACCAGACATATCCCTTGATAATCAGTGTCGCAGGCTCAATCGTCCGCTCCGTCGAATCGCCTTGTATTTTCGTATAGGTAATCCGCACGCGAAGCCTTTTCTCAATGGCGTCTCGCAGCCTGTTTACTTTTTCGGCGATCGCAGGCGTGCTCCCCCACGGATTGAAGTCATAAACGACCGGATGAGCACTTCCTTGGAAGGAAGACGGTGCAGAGGTGAGCAGCGCTTTTATTTTTTCCAGAAGCTGTCCGATTTGCTTATCGTCGGTAGAGGAATGAACACCCTTAAGCGCAGCGATAACCGCTACCAGCTCGTCCAAGGATAAGTATTGCCGATCGAGCGTAAAATTTTCCATGATTTCATATCCACCGCTCGCCCCAGGATACGCTACAATCGGTATTCCAGCTGCGTTTATGGTTTCTAGATCACGATAAACTGTACGCAAGGATACTTCAAAATGATCAGATAGTTCACGTGCGCTCACACGGCGCTTATTTAGCAGCATGATAACAATGGCGAGTAGCCGTTCTACTTTCATGGTTGCCCCCACCTTTTTGATAAAAGTCTGAAAGACATAATAAAAAGCTCCATCTGGTTTGAGTCAACATAGTGGAGGAGAAGAAAAATCACAGCTCTCTTCGACTCTGACACGCCAGCAGGGATGATTCACTGGCCGTCTCCACTTAAAAAAGGGGACCGTCGATCCAAAGCTACTTTACGGGCGGAAGTTTCTCAAGGAAGAAGTGTTCGACAAGCGTAGTCCCCTTTTTGAAGTTCCGACTGGGTAGGCGTTGTCAAGGTCTGCGAGCCCTGTGCTTTTTCTTCTCACCAGCTTAATTGATTCATCGATAAAAACGCCTACTAATACAAAAAAGAGAACCTGCAGCCGAAACTTGCTGCACATTCCCTTTTTGCCTTGCTTCATTCGAAACTATACGCCCATACGTCTGCGTTGATTGTTTGGTTTTTTCGTGAGCTGGCTTTTCATGCTCTGATTTTTCGCCTTTTGATTCAACGGATTATTGGCTTGTGCTTGCGCTTGTTTCTTCTCAGCCAATTTGCGCTTCATCGCTTCTTGCAGGCTGATCTTCCCAGGCTTTTGCTCGGTGGTTTCTTTTTCGTTTTGGTTTGGCTCCGTCATGCGTAGCAACTCCTCATAGAAATTGGTTATCTTCTATGTATTCTAGTGCAAGACAGGAGGAAGCGCCAGTGGGAATCTACCCGTTGTTCGCCCGAAGCTGTGATAATTTTACACCACTCGCCTGGTACTTCAAAATTTCCTCCAAAAGCTCTGCAAGGTAAGCACCCGCCTCAATCGGAAGCGTGCCACCCTTATGAATATTAGAAATAACCGTACGATCCGATTCTACCGTATTGGCATCCGGTTTGTAAATCATGTAAGCACTAAGGCTTTCCGCTGTCGCAAGCCCTGGTCTTTCCCCGATCAAGGAGATGACGACCTTACATTTTACGATGGATGCGACCTGATCCTGAATCCAGACGCGACCTTTGTTAATAAACACTGGCTTTCCTACACTGATGTTTCTCATGGAAAGACCTTGGATTAACGCAGGCAGCAAGTCTGGAATCGTCGCCTCACACGCCGAAGTGCTGAGTCCGTCCGAGATGACGATTTGCACGTCCTTATTTTTATCCCCATTTTGCTCCAGCCAACGAGCGGACTCATCCGATAGCATCCGGCCTGAGTCGAGGTTCATTAAATATTCCTCCATGCTCGTCGCTCTTGAATGAAGGACAGGTAGCTGCAGACTCTCGATCAGTTCCGGACTGATTGTTTTCATGACCGCATCGCGAGCTGCTGCCTGATCTATGCGAAATTGCAGATAGCTCCCCGTCTTCATTCTCGTACCCGCCCGACCGATTCCGATTCGAGCTGGTGTTCGCTTCATCGCATGCTCTAATGCCTCTGGATTGTTGGGGTTCGGTACCCCGCATTGCTTTTGCTCAGGAAAATGAATAACTCCCTGACCTTTTTTGGACAGCTCATCGATTACACGCTGGACCAGATCGTCCATATTGATCTGTTTCATCATGCTTACCTCCCCACTCGTTAGTCAAAAATGGTTAAATCGCCTGCACGCTCTGTCAAACGACCATTTTCCATAATGCCCATTTTTTCCAACCATTTCTCGAATTCTCGGAGAGGTCGCAGTCCCAAGAGCTCGCGGTAGCTGGCGTCATCGTGGTAGCTCGTATCCTGATAACTGAGCATGACATCGTCGCCACCTGGTACGCCCATGTAAAAATTCGCTCCTGCCAGGGTCGTGAGCATTCCTGCAATCTCCTGGTCATTCTGATCCGCATACATGTGATTCGTATAAGTCGGAGCGATTCCCATCGGCAAACCATGCAGCTTGCCCATGAACAAATCCTCCAGGTCGGCACGAATCATCTGTCTGCCATCATATAGTGTTTCGGGTCCGATAAAGCCTGAGACGTTATTGACCATGAACGGCTTCCAGTGACGGCAAAAACCGTACGTACGCGCTTCCAGCGTCTGCATATCGACCCCTTCATGGGAGTCCAGCGATACTTCAGAGCCTTGTCCTGTCTCAAAATACATGACGTTCGGTCCTGACGCCGTACCTTTTCGCAGCATCAAGTCCATTGCCTCATCCAAAATCTCCTTGTTCACGCCAAACGCATCATTCGCGCGTTGTGAGCCTGCGAGACTTTGGAACATCAGAGAGATTGGCGCTCCGCCGCGAAGAGCCTGCATCTGTGTCGTGATGTGGGCCAATACGCAGTTTTGCGTAGGGATTTCCCACTTTTGCATGAAATCATTTGTCATTTTCAAGAGCTTGGTAACGCTTTCAACAGAGTCATTATTGGGGTTAATTCCAATGACAGCGTCGCCTGATCCATATGACAAGCCTTCCTTCATTGAAGCCAAAATGCCATCAGGATCATCGATTGGGTGATTAGGCTGGCAACGGAATGCAAGTCTTCCCGGCTCGCCGATCAATGTATTGCAATAAGCTTGATGCTTCATTTTTTGCGAAGCCATGACCAGGTCGATACTGGACATCAGCTTGGCCGTAGCGGAAATCATCTCGCTCGTGAGTCCACGGCTAATTCTTGTGAGCTCAGGCATTCCTGTGGAAAACGACAAGATGTACTCTCGCAGCTCCCCTACTGTCCAATTTTTAATCTCTTCGTAAATGGAGAGATTGATATCATCATAAATAATACGTGTCACTTCGTCTTTTTCGTACGGAATGACTGGATTTTCATATATATCACGAAGCTGCATTTCGCTTAATACGACTTTGGCCGCCATCCGCTCCAGTGCGGAATTGGCTGCTAGTTTACTCATGTGATCGCCAGACTTTTCTTCACTCGCTTTTGCCAATACATCACGAACCGAAGTAAACTGGTAATGCTGTTTTCGTATCACGCAAGCCAATTTCATCTCTAGCTTCACTCGCTTTCTTTTCAACTTTCCTGATCTTTATCTATAGAACGTAAAAAAGCGCTTCGAAGCGTAAGACGAAATAATCCGCCTAGGTCCAAGCGCCGTTGCTCTTCATACGATTCACTTTTTTCGTTCATTGTTTGCCCGTAAGCACGAACTCCACTGCCGGTAGCAGTTCTTCTTCCATGACGGGTTTGACCAGATAGGCACATATCCCTTTCGCTTTGGCTTGCACGACCATGTCCTTTTGACTGTAAGCAGTCAAGAGAAGGATAGCCGCGTCCGAATGCTCTCGGATAATCCCAGTCGCTGTCAAACCGTCCATTATTGGCATTTTAACATCCATAATAATGAGATGCGGGTTCCACATTTGCGTCAATCGAACGGCCTCTTTGCCGTTTTTTCCTTCAGCTACGACGTTATATCCCTGCTCTTGCAACATCTCGACCAGGTCCATACGCGTTATGGGGTCGTCGTCTATGATGATGACTCGATAATGCTGACGCAATACTCCACCTCCCGATCAACATTGAACGGACGTGCCAACTGCTCATCATTTCCATACGCAACCGACGCCGTTGTCGGTTTCTTGCCTATTTACGAACAATTTTATTATATCCATATTTTTCGCCTATTGCCATAGTGAATCCTGTCCCTCTCGTCATACTATAAAGAGGCTGAAGCGGTTGAAGTAACCGACTGCAGCCTCTTCTTTTTGTCTTACTGAGCTTTCTCGGAAATTTTTACGCGCAAATCCTGAACGAGATGCGACATTTTCACATCTGCCAAGACTGCTTCCATTGCATGCTGTGCACGGGTCAAAATCAGCTCCAGCACAAATTGTATATTCGCTCCCACCGGACATTCAGGATTCGGTTGCTCATGGATGTGAAAGAGCTGCCCTTCTTCCACAACATCGACTGCACGGTATATCTCAAGAAGCGTGATTTGATCCAGTTCCTTGGCAAGAGAAGCGCCGCCAGCACCGGCACGTACATGCACGAGTCCTGCCTTCTTCAACAGCCCCAGCACACGCCGGATCACGACCGGATTCGTGTTCACGCTACCTGCGATCCATTCGGAAGTGCAATGCGAATTGGAATCAATGGATAACAGCGATAAGATGTGAACCGCAATGGAGAACCGGCTGCTGATTTTCATACTGTGTCACCCTTTCGTTGTAATGATTATAGTTACACCCCTTGCGAGAAGTCAAGTTAACCATACCGTCACATTTCGTCACATCGAGCTTTTATCGTTTCTACTATAATGAAAATGTCAAGTTTTCCCGTAATCTGGAAGGAGTGTTGACAATAATGATGCTTCCGCAAATTGAAGTTACGCCTGCAACAGCCTTGCTAGATGTTCCGGTTCATATCACACTCAGCGGGTTTGTCCCGAATCAGTTAATCACCCTTCATGCCACACTGAAAAACGGGTTGCCTGGAGGGGAATTGACTGCATCCTCCCACGCTATTTTCCAAGCGGACGAAAATGGATCGGTAGATTTGGTCTCGCAAGCTCCCCTGTTTGGTACTTATGAGGGGATTGATCCCATGGGGTTGTTCTGGTCCATGAATGTCCAGACGTTGCGCTTCTTTCATTCATATTCCCTGGACGACTTTCAGTTCACCCCACGCTCCACCGAGATAGAGTTGACTGCAGAAGTCCACGATAAACCTGTGGCGAAAGCTGTAGTGAAACGCATCTTTGTCTCCCGCGACGTATCGATACATAAAGTGACCGAACATGGGCTAGTCGGTCTGTTTTTTTCAAAACCTCACACGGAGCCCAGACCGGCCATTGTTGTGCTAGGTGGAAGCGAAGGTGGAATTGGCTCCTGCTCCCAATTCGCTGCTTTGTTCGCCTCTCACGGCTACCCGACACTCGCACTCGCCTATTTCCAATGCAATGATCTTCCAGACGAGATTCGCCAGATCCCGATCGAGTATGTTCAACGCGCCATTCACTGGCTACAGCAGCAGCCCTCCGTCCATCCTGATAAAATTACGCTATTCGGACGTTCAAAAGGGGCTGAATTGGCATTAGTCACAGCATCGCTCGATCACCACGTACATGCTGTCATTGCTTCGAGTCCCAGTTCTACTGTTAATATCGGTACGGATAAGGAATTCGCTGGATCAGACACGTTCTCTCCGCAATCCTCCTGGTCGTTTCAAGGACAGCCTCTTCCGTTCGTGCCATGGACAGAGGATCAGACAAAAGCCTCGCAAGAACGGCTCGACGCAGGTCAACGCATCGACCACATCCATGCCGAAGCCTGGGCAGCTTGTGAGTGGTTAGAGGATGCCGAGATTCCAGTAGAAAAAATTAATGGACCGATCCTCTTCCTCTCCTCGGAGGACGATCACTGGTGGCCGGCAGCAGAGCATTGCGAGCAAATGGTACAACGGTTAAAGGATCACCAATTCGCTCATTCGGTGGTGCATTTGCGGTACACAGATGCTGGGCATGGACTCCGTTTTCCTTACATCCCGACTACCCGCACACAGCTCAATGGTGGTACTCCCAAAAACAACGCCTACGCTTCCGAGCACTCTTGGCGCGAGGTGCTTCAGTTTTTGGAACGGACTTTTCCTGCGTAAAAAAACAGGGAAAGCCTACTCGCATGACGAAGTAGGCATTACTATCTATCTTTTTAGAAAGGATGTATCGCCCTATGGACTGCCTATTTTGCAAAATCGTAAACGGAGACATTCCGTCTAAAAAAGTGTACGAGGACGAGCATGTCTTGGCTTTTCACGACATTAATCCGGTTGCCCCTGTACACGTTCTGATGATCCCGAAAAAGCATATTCAATCCGTTCTGGCTATCGAGCCTGAGGACAAGGAGCTGATCGGCCACCTCCATATGTCACTGCAAAAAGTAGCAGAAACAATGGGCGTGAAAGAGGACGGCTTCCGTATCGTGACCAACATTGGCAAACACGGACAACAAACCGTCTTCCATCTGCACTACCACCTTATCGGCGGCAGACAATTGGAGTGGCAGTTCTAATCAATAACAGCTACTGCTCCCTGTGAGAGGCAATGTGGCGGGCGATACCATCACCATGGAACCTTCCATTTTCGATAAAAATGGCGTTTGCGTGATGGCCCGCCGCAATGACTCCGGCAATATAGAGACCTGGGATGTTCGTCTCCATCGTCTCTGGATGATGCGAAGGGATTCCTGTTTCCTCGTCAATCATAACCCCTAACGAATGAAGGAAGGTACGATCCGGGCGATATCCAATCAAAGAAAACACATGATCATTCGCAAACGTAATGACTTCCTCTCCTGTTTTCACCCTGATGGAACGCTCCTCGATGCTCTCGACAGTTGAACCGAACAGCATATGGATGCGTCCTTTTTTGATCAGACTCTCAAAAACAGGTCTTGTCCATGCCTTAACCTTGTCGGAAAGCTCCGTTCTGCGGCAAATCACTGTCACTTCTGCTCCTGCCCGCTCCAGCTCCATCGCCGCGTCTACGGCAGAGTTGTTTCCCCCTACCACCGCTACCTTAAGTCCTGTATACGGGTGCGCTTCCTTATAAAAGGACGAAACCTTCGGCAGCTCCTCTCCTGGTACATGCAGCTGATTCGGATTGTCAAAGTAACCTGTGGCGATCACCAAGTTTTTCGCTTCGTACGTATGTGTTTTGGCGAATCGGTCTGTAGTCGTGACCTCGAAGCCAGCTGGCGTCTTCTTCGCTTCCGTAACCGTTTCATATACGTTCACGCGCAATTTTTCACGCGCTGTAACCAGTCGGTAGTAGTTCAGTGCCTCCTGTCTGGTCGGCTTGTCATTCGCCGTTGCAAAAGGTACGTCTCCTATCTCCAGTAAATCAGGTGTGCTATGAAAAATCATATAGGTCGGGTAGCGATAAATCGAATGGACTAGCGACCCTTTTTCAATAATGATGGGATCAAGTCCAGCTCGCTTGCAGGCAATTGCCGCTGCCAGTCCACAAGGCCCGCCTCCTACAATCAGTACGTCTTCCATTCTCTCCGCCTCGCTTTATTCTCTCTATTCTTATTCCTCCATCATATCATATCGATATTACACCAAAAGAGTTCGGGCACCTCTGCAAGGTTTCTACCAAAATCTGACCAATGAAAGATTGGTTCTCTCTTCTTATACTGGATGTATGATGAAAAAACAAAACATACATATTTGGTTAGTCTCCTTGGCTTTTTTGGTGTATGGTCTCTCTTTTGCAATGGGAGTCCCTTCATCCACAGCATCGACGAAAAATTTAAAAGATATCGCAAACAGCTATGCGAAAGAGCAAATCCGTTCGCTACACGCGGCAGGTGTCATCGCAGGGGATGAAAACGGGTATTTTCACCCGACTCGCCCGGTGACGCGTGCTGAGTTTGTCGCGATGCTCACACGCACACTCGGTATTAAGCCTGTGGCGAGCAACGTCGCAGCCTATTCGGATGTCCCGAAAAACTCTTGGGCATACGGGTACGTACAGGCTGCTGCTGGACTGAACATCGCGAATGGCATCGGTCCTACTACTTTTGCTCCGAAGCGGACGATCTCTCGCGAAGAGGCCGCTGCGTTTCTCGTGCGCGCACTGGAAACAAGCATTTCGCCTTCTTACCAGCTTCCTGTGAAGGATGCCAATGCGATTTCGAGCTGGGCACGCCCCTCAGTCAGCCACGCCATGCAAAAGAAATGGCTGGTCGGCTACAATGGCTACTTCCGCCCGACTCAAGCACTATCGAGAGAAGAAACGGCTGTTATTTTGCATCGAATTCAGGAGAATTTGAAGAAGCAAAATATTAAAGCAAAGCCACTTGTCTCTCTCGGATGGCAATACCAATCCACGACAGAGGAGTTCATTGCACAGGTCAAGAAAAGTGGGGTCAACACACTTTCGCCGCGTTGGTACTTCCTGCAAAAGGACGGAACCATTAGCGACTTTACGGATGCTTCACTCGTTCATTGGGCACACGCAAACGGCAAGCAGGTGTGGCCGCTATTCGGAAATAAATTCGATCCCGCTGCTACCCACGCCATGCTGTCCGATCCCAAGAAACGCAAGGCAGCCGTACAAAAGCTTTCTTCGTTCATTGATAAGTACCAGCTGGATGGGATTAACATCGATTTTGAAGGGTTCTCCCCTGCGGATCGCAACAACTTTACCTTGTTCATCCAGGAGCTCGCAGCTGCTCTACACGCAAAAGGAGCTGTGCTATCTGTAGATATTCCGCCTGATGGTGATTCAGACTGGAGCGATCCTTTTGACTTTGCTAAATTAGCAAAGTATGCGGATTATTTAGTAGTAATGGCCTATGAGGAGCACTGGGTAGGCGGGTCAAAAGCAGGCTCTGTGGCATCCTTGCCATGGTTGAAAAAAGTCATTACCGACTTGCTCGACGAAGTTCCAACCCAAAAGCTGATTGTCGGATTGCCTCTGTATACACGTGATTGGTACCAATCCAAGGGAGCGTTGAAATCAACGGACCTCAGCATTCCTCAGTCCTACCAGCTGCTCTCTCAATATAGAGCCAAGACGGTCTGGGACGGTAAAATTGGGCAATACCGCTCAACGTATCAAAAACAAGGCGTCACACATACGATCTGGCTGGAAGAAAGCCGTTCAATTGGGCTTAAAGCTCAAGCTAGTCTGCAATGGCAAATTGGTGGGCTTGCGTACTGGTACGTAGGTTCTGAATCAACGGATATGTGGACAGCGATCGAGAATTCGATAACCCTTAAGCATGCTCGTGAAAAACTGTAAGAATCCTAAGAAGAAGCGCCCTCCGTCCGGCTAAAGCCGCGGCAAAGGCGCTTCTTTTTGTTATAAATTCAGTTTCTGACATCGATTATTTGGAGCGGTATAGCTGGCCGCATGCCGCGTTAATGTCCGATCCGAATTGAGTTCGGACCGTAATGCTGATACCCTTTGACTTCACGATCCGAACAAACTCTTTAATCCGGTCAGGATCAGATTGCCGATAGCTGTCTGGCGTAACTTCGGTTGAATTGAATGGAATCAGGTTAACGTGGTAGAGATGTTCCCCAGGTCCTCTTCCCCTTAACAACTCGGCAACTGCCTCCGCATGCGCCGTCGAATCGTTGACACCTCGAAGAAGAATATAGGCAATATAAACCTTTCTCCCGGTATGCCGGATATGACGATCCAATGCCTTCAGCACGTCGCGAACTGGGAATCGGTCGTTGATCGGCATCAGCTCGCTTCTCTGATCGTCAAACGGTGAATGCAGCGAGAAGGTTAGATTGACCTGCAGAAACTCCCGTGTCAGCTTGTCGATCCCGGGCAACAGGCCGATGGTGGAAATCGTAATTCGTCGATGTCCTAAACCAAAGAGATGCGGGTCGGTCAAAATCGTCATTGCATTAAATATATTCGGGTTGGCAAGCGCCTCCCCCATGCCCATGAATGAGACGCTGTCCAAGGCGTGGCCGTTCAAGCGAAAGTGCAGCAATTGGTCTGTAATTTCGTCGGCGGTCAGATTTCGTTTCAAGCCGATGGTACCGGTGGCGCAAAACCTGCACCCGAATCCGCAGCCGCACTGCGTGGAAATACAATACGATTTCCACCCCCGCTCATAAGTAAGTCGTACGGCCTCCACGCGTTCGTCGCCCGCAATGGCAAACAGCACCTTGCTGACCTGTTTCGACTTGAGTTCCTTTACCGGAACGATGCTGCAGACATTCGGACCAAGTATCTGGGTCAACTCGTCGCGCAAAAATTTGGGTAATATGGTCATCCGTTCGTATTCACCGATGTTTTGCTTGAAAATCGCGTCCATAATCTGAGCATACCGATACTCGGGCTGCTTGCAGTCGGACAATATTCGCCGAATCGTTTCATATTTCGAGGATCGTCTCATGTCTTCTCCTTACCGCCGGAGAAAACGTAATAAAGCAACCGTCAGTTGGCACTTTGACACGTCATTTTAACCAACTATACAGAAACAGCACGTACGTTTGCAGACGGGTCGCTACGTGCACCTGTCGATAGATTGGTAAACCTCCGGCAACCGATTTGTATTTTTGTGAACCGCTTCACCTAACAGGAACCGGTTCACACAATCATCTACAACCTCAATCTCCATCGCTTTCATCCTCCTAAAATTGGTTTATCTCTTTCAGTTCCACAATCTTTGTCGCGATATGCTTGCAAAACTCGCTGTCATGCTCCACAAAAAGGATGGTCGGAGCCATAGGCAAACGTTATAAAAAAGAGCTACAAGAAAGTTACCTTTCTTGTAGCTCAAAAAAATACGGCAAATCCAGCCCGGTTCAGGGGATGAAAAAGGTATATTTTCTGAGTGAAAAGAATAAGGCAACTTTCTTGCCAATGAAGAACAAAACAAACATTGCTTTATTCTTCAAAACGTAGCAAGAAATATTACATTATCCTCTTCAACTCCAATCGTTAAATGTCAGCACGATCTTAACATACCCGCTTATACATTGCAACAACCCCAAAAATCTAACTACCCATTAATTTTCATTAACAATTCAGATTACAGCCTCTATTGTTGCTGAAAATGCGACAAAACAGGTTAACAGGGACATTGGCGGTCGTGGATACGTACGGAAAAGTCCTGTTTGAAAAAGCAGCTCTGTACGAAATTGCACATTTTTTCCTTGCTGCATGGATTTCCCCTTCCTCATTCATACTGAAAAAAGAGCAGAAGGAGGATAGATTCGTGTCGGATTTTTTGATGAACCCCGAATTAAAAAGAAAAACCGAGGAAGCAATCCAAGGTCTCACATTCACGAAAAATTTCCGCTCGGCAACTGCCGAGGAATGGTATCTTTTTTTGCCAAACTATCGCGATCCGCAGACAGAAGGCGCATGTGGCAAAGTCATCATCCATTACGATTTGATGGGAAATCGAGAAGTGTTCATCAATACCACAGTGATTTTCGATGACCCAAAGCTGTATGACCCTACTCTGCACCCGCTAGTCTACGCAGTAGTGGATGAGACTGTCAATCGATTGGTGGGCTACGCCAACACATTGCTTTCCGTACACGCAGGTTCCAATTCCTATTCAGCTGAATACGTCAGTTAGATTGGGTATATTCTTCCTGAATATCCATTGCCTCTGAACAAACAATAACAAAGGTTGACAGTCCAAAACCAAAACGAGACATCAGGAGGCCATTATGCAACGTTTTGCTGCTCATGAATTTTTGGAAACACAAGAAGCGCTCCGTTCCAAGCACGCCGCGATTGAAATGCACGGATTACTTGCGGAGATGGCACAAGACCCCCAATTAACAAGCATCATTAACCGGCATCAGCAAATGATCATGAATGCATACCAGCAAGGGATAAGCCTCTTGCAGGGAAAAGGTATCAACATAGCGCCAGCTCCTATTCAATTGCGTGTAGCACAACCAGCTGCAGTTGGTCTTAATAACCCGCAGATGGCTGCTCCCAACCCACACCCGACACGCTTGTCAGATATGACGATTACTACCCTGATGTTGAACTGGCATAAAGCAGGTTCGGCTATTGGCATGCTCTGGGCGGCTGAGTGCGTAGATCCAGGTATTCGCCAATATCATGTGAACGGCGCAAATGCATGCCAGCAAATGGCGTATGAGACCTGGCAATACATGAATGCTCGGGGCTTCTACCAAGCTCCGCAGCTTGCCGATCACACAATGAACACGATGATTAACGCCTACCAGCCTCAACCACAAATGCTACTTTAAGCCATGAAAGCCGTCCTTGTTTGGACGGTTTTCGTATGATGCTAGGCTATGATTTAAAAAAACCTTCCCGCTCCCGGAAGGTTTCGTTCGTCTAAGTGGGTCAATGATCTCGAATGGTCTCAGTATTATTCGACCATCCCCAGCTTTCTACATGTTGATCTTCATTACGACTTATTTTGGTATCTTGTAACTTTTGAACGGCTTGTCCTTCTTCATCAACGTTAGTATGGTTGCTCTGCAAGTTTTTGTGCAAATCCATGGTTCTCTTCCTCTCTTGTCGTTTGCTCTTGCTACTCAGGTGAATACCCCTCTGATTCATTCAGTAAGCCTTCATACTGCGTAATAGCGGAAATCAAATCTGGACGGGTATCTCTGTTTGACTCAGCCAGCTTTTTTAGATCGAAATATATTTCTGATAACCGAAAGAGAGGGTCGTTACGCTCAGAATTAATGTGCCCGTACAGCTGGAAAGGCATTCAAAAGTCTTGTAAAGCTTGTTATTTGGCAAAAAAACTGCCACTCTCTCGTAGAACCATACAAGAAGAAGTGGCAGTTTTCTATTGCTATTCGTTTATCCGACTTGCTGGAGCAGCTTTCCCCGCAGTTTTGCGAGCATGTCCTCGGTCATTTTGTCCAGATCGTACTCCGCTTTGAAGCCCCATTCTTGCATGGCAGCGGTAGCGTCAATGGAGTTCGGCCAGCTGTCGGCAATCGCCTGGCGCACAGGATCGACTTCATAAGAGAGCGTAAACTCAGGAATGTGTTTTCGGATCGCAGCAGCTACATCCTCTGGCTCAATGCTCATCGCAGTCACGTTGAACGCATTGCGGTGAATCAGCTTGGATGCATCTGCTTCCATCAGGGAAACGATCGCATTCAGAGCATCAGGCATATACATCATATCCATGTAGGTACCTTTGCCGATATAGGACGTATACGTTCCATTCTGGATCGCTTTATAGTAAATGTCTACCGCGTAGTCCGTCGTACCGCCACCTGGAGGAGCTACATACGAGATCAAGCCAGGAAAACGTAAGCCACGTGTATCTACACCGAATTTTTGATAATAGTAATCGCAGAGCAGCTCACCAGATACTTTATTCACACCATACATGGTCGTAGGTCGTTGAATCGTGTCCTGCGGCGTATTGTCCTTCGGTGTTGACGGACCGAATGCGCCAATCGAGCTCGGTGTAAAGAACTGGCAGTTCAGCTCACGTGCTGCTTCCAGCGCGTTGACCAGACCACCCATGTTCAGATTCCATGCCAATAGAGGCTTTGCTTCTGCGGTTGCGGACAGCAGTGCAGCCAAGTGCATGATCGTATCCACGCCGTGAGACTTCGCCAGTTCAAACATCCGGTTCCCGTCGGTGACATCAAGAACTTCGAAAGGACCCGATTGCACGACTGGATCGTCTTCGTTTTTCCGGATATCTGTAGCGATGACTTGATCAGCTCCGTAAATATCGCGTAATTTCATGATGAGCTCGGAACCGATTTGTCCTAACGCCCCGGTTACCAGAATTTTTTTCATTTCAGGATCCCCATTTCTTTCCCAACTTTTTCATAGATGCCAAGGGCGCGGTCCAGCAATTCCTTGCTGTGTGCTGCTGTCGGCATATTCCGTACACGTCCAGTTCCTTTTGGTACAGTCGGGAATACGATCGCTTTGGCGTACACACCCTCTTCATACAGTCGCTTGCTGAACTCTTGTGTCTGTTGCTCGTCTCCGATAATGCATGGAGTGATAGGAGTTTCACTGTCCCCGATATTGAAGCCCAGCTCTTTCAAGCCTTTTTTCAGGTAATGGCCGTTATCCCACAGCTTGTCATGCAGCTCAGTGCTATTCATCAAGATATCAATAGCCGCAATGGAAGCTGCTACATCCGCTGGAGTCAGCGCCGTCGAGAACAGGAACGGTCTGCTGCGTACCTTCAGCCAGTCGATCAGCTCTTGGCGTCCAGCTACATAACCACCGACAACCCCGATCGCTTTGGAAAGCGTACCGATTTGGAAGTCGATTTTATCCGATAGGCCAAAATGCTTAACCGTTCCAGCCCCTTTACCGAGAACACCGGAGCCATGCGCATCATCTACATACGTAATCAGGTCAAATTCCTCTGCTACTTCTACGATTTCCGGCAGCTTGGCAATATCGCCATCCATCGAAAATACGCCGTCGGTAATGACCATCAGCTTTTTATATTTTCCAGATTCTTTTGCTTCCTTCGCTTTTGCACGCAGGTCGTCGATATCCGAATGATTCACGCGGATAATTTGCGCACGAGACAGGCGGCATCCATCAATAATGGAAGCGTGGTTTAACTCATCAGAAAGAATCGCGTCGTTCTTGTCCATGACAGCAGAGATCGCAGCCATGTTGCAGTTAAAGCCAGACTGATAAGAAATAGCGGCTTCCGTATGCTTGAAAGCAGCGAGCTTTTCTTCCAGCTTCACATGCAAGTCCAAGGTTCCGTTAATGGTACGTACAGCCCCTGCCCCTACTCCGTATTTACTCGCGGCTGCAACCGCTGCGTCCACCAGTCGTTGATCGGTAGCCAAGCCCAGGTAGTTATTGGAGGAAAGGTTAATCAGTTCTTTTCCTGCAATCGTAATCACAGGTCCGTTCGCGCTTTGCAACGGATCAATAACGTTGTACAGTCCCTTGCTCTTCAAATCAGCTAAGTTTTCATGTAAAAAATGTTCAAGTGTTTTGCTCGCCAACGAGAATCCCTCCATTATTTCAGCCATAGGTTAGTAACTTCCACAAAAACAATTGTTCACGCTGTATGGACATATCATTGTGATAAAATTCGCATAAAATCAACCTTATCTACAGACATTTTACCACCTTTTGCTTAAAACGTCCACATCACAAAGACACATTGTTAACGTTTTCAATCATTTCGTTACGATATTGTCATCTCTCATACTTTCTCCTTTTGTCGTAATCTTAGACTCCTGAATAAAGAAAAAACCACGCTCCTGCTACAGGTAAGCGGAGCGTGGTCTTCCCTCATTTTTTTGCCTTTTGTGATTTTAAGATACCAGGCTTGGTGTCGATGGTGCGCACAAAGCCGTTCGTTTCGAAGCGATGCGTCATCAAGGACTCAACTGGTCTGCCGTTTTGAAAATGCTCTTCCACCAACATCTGTGCATCTTCTGGCGTCACGTTTTCATACCAGATTCCCTCGGGGTACACGATCATCACACATGCGTCCTCACATCGTCCGTTGCAACGCGTGCGGGTTGTATGTACATAGTCATCCAAGCCTGCGTTCGTAATCGCTTCGCGGATGGCTACGGTAACTTCTTCTCCGCCCTTGCGCATACAGCTTCCGCCATTACAGATCAACACATGATGTCTCGTCTGAGATAAGTCCCATGTTGCCACTACAGATCCTCTCCGTTCCTATCAAAACATAATTACAACTACCCCCATCATGACGGTAAATTGTTCAATTTGCAATTCCCAGAACGTTTGGTTTTTGATAGAATATATGTTCGTATACGAAATACAAAAAGATTTCGGTGGTGAAAGCATGTCCGTTACCAAACAGCGCGATGCCTTACAGCTCTTGCAAACAGCGGGCTCCTACCCGTGGTATGTAGAAAAGTTTATTGAGCATAAAAAATCGAAAAAGAACTCGCCGTCTACATTGCTTGGATACCTTCGTGATTTCTCTTTTTTCTTTCGCTGGATGCTGACGGAAGGATTGAGTACCGCGGCGGATATGAAGGACATACCGTTAAGCGATTTGAACGACTTGAAGAAGGAAACGGTTGAAAGCTACATTTTATACTTGCAGGAGTCGCATCTGTACGAACGATCCGCTCTGCTCTCGAACCCTACCAAAAGCGCGAAGAAAGAGTACAGCGACCGCACCATCAGCAGAAAAATATCGAGCTTGAAATCGCTTTTTCATTACTTGTCTGCCCTCGCAGAAGATGAGAACGGCGAATCGTATTTGACGCGGAATGTACTGGCCAAAATCGAGCTGGAGATCACGGAGCTGACTCCCCTCGCACGCGCCCATGCCATTCGAGCAAAAATATTGATTGACGATGAAATCTACCAGTTCGTCGATTTTGTGTACAATGGATACCTCGCTCATTGCGATACGGAAAAAAAGAAGCAGTATCATATGCAAAACCGCGACAGGGATACCGCCTTGATCGCGATGATTCTCTCCGGTGGGTTCCGCGTGTCTGAGATCGTCAGTCTCGATCTATCCGACATCATCATGGAAAAAAACCAGTTGAAATTGGTCCGCAAAGGCAAGAAAGAAGATGCTCCGTTTTTCAGTGACTGGGGCAAGGAGTATTTATCCAGGTACTTACAGCTACGCGAAAAGTACAATCCCGCTCCGCAAGAGGACGCTGTTTTTCTTGCCGTTTCCCCGGCCAATCCAAACGGACATCGCATCGAGGTACGCTCTGTCCAAAAGCTCGTCAAAAAGTATGCCAAAGCGTTTGGTATCCCCGACTTGTCGGTACATAAGCTTCGTCACAGCTTCGCTACGCAGTTTCTCCGTTTGAACCCCGACCCGCACCAGCTACAAGCACAATTGGGGCACTCCAAAATTGAAACGACGATGCAGTATGCGCATGTACTAGAAGACGCACTCGGCAAGGCTGTGAATCGAACGACGTAGTATAAGCTTCACCCAAAACAAGTGACCAATCTGCATGCACACATGTGCCCACCGCCGACTGGTCACTTTTTTACGTATATAATTCCTCTGCCATCTACATCCCCGCTGACCTTTGCAAGCGTTCTGCAATTTTCATAAAGTCTTCGCGCGATACACCTGGCGCAAATTCTTCTGGCAATTCATCAAGGTCTGGAATGGGTCCACCATCCGGGACGCCTTGAATGACCTCCGCTGTGCCACCATCAGGCAACGGGCCGCGCCAAATCATGGCGATATCCTGATAATCCTCATAGCTGAACGTAAACAGCTTGCGATTCAAGCCCATCGCGATATACGGATGAGTCGCATCGAATTGTTCGTTGTCGAGATCGGGTACAGGAAGCATTTTGGTCAAATCAACACCGGTAGCGATCTCCAGTGCTTTGGCGTACGCTACGATATGGACGCCACCTCTGACGAGCAAATAACCGATCATGGCCCGCGCTGTGGGATGATCCGTCATTTCGTATACACGCATCTTATGCGTACGCGCCCCGCACTCCAGAAAAAAGTTGTGCAAAAGATCAAGCACCAGATTCCCGCTCGAAAATACGTAATCCCCTGTCCATGATTTTCCCATGGAGTCTCCTGGCATCGCGGTCTGAGCTGTGGCAATAAAATGGTAGGTATTGCGCTTATTCAAGCCGTTATTAAGCGGAGTCGTATCTGGGTCCCCTGGCCGCGTAATGCCTTTCATGCACAGATTGATCGCATTGGAGACCAGCTCCACATGCCCTACCTCTTCCGCCGTAATGCTGGCAACCAAGTCATAAAAAGGCTTCAGCTTGCTCTTCCCGCGAAAATTGAAGGATTGGAACAAATAATTGTTCAACGTTGACATCTCACCAAAACGACCGCCCAATAGCTCCTGGACGGCCGCTGCTGCGTTGGCATCTCCGTAAGCCGGCTCTGGCAGCTCAATTGCCAGCCTGTTGATACGAGTAAACAACGCGCTTCCCTCCCCCGTTTTGCATCTACCTGTACTGTTTTATGTGGGCGAAGGGTTGTTTCATACCAGTTTAAAACGGCATGACCCAGACGATCTGCTGTATGCGTACAAAAAACGTAGAACCACCCGTTTCCAAGACCACATGATCAGGTAGCACATCGACTACGTTTCCGCGGATATTTCCCTGGGTTGTTTGAATGGCAACTTCACGCTGGATGACACTTTGCAGGGTCTGATACAAATAGGGGTCAATCATGGTGTGCATAGAGGGAGTACTCGAGGCTTGTTGGGCCTGTTCCTGAAAAAGATACGAACTCATGACGATTTTGGTCTCCTTCCTGTAGTTCCTCACCGCATTTTATGCCCGATTGTATGGATGGGTGAGTGCACAGGAAGTTGCTGATTCCATAGAAAATATCCCCTGCCATCCAGACAGGGGATTCCATTGCTTTCATTATTTTGCTGCGCGTTTGGCAGGAGGAACAACGGATATTTGCTCGTTCTTTGCCGATGTAACTTCGCTTTGATCGATCACATCCAACTCATTCATCCGGTTCAGTACAACCGCTTGCCGTTGTTTGGCTCGGTCCCAGTTCTTTACCGGTGAGTAACGCTCTGGTGCTTTCGGTAAAGAAGCCAGCATTGCCGCTTCTCCCAGTGTTACCGCTCGATCACCTGTTTCTGTTGCTTTTTTTCCGAAGTAAAAGGGAACAGCTTGCCCAATCCCGTACTTTCCGTGCCCGAAATAAATGACATTGAGGTACATTTCCAGCAGTTCTTTTTTGCTGTATCGCTGTTCCAATTGCAAAGCGATCGCGATTTCCTTCACTTTTCTGGTCATCGTTTTGTCGTTCGTCAGAAACAGGTTGCGCGCCAGCTGCATGGTGATTGTACTTCCGCCCTGCACGTAGGCACCTTCTCTGATATCCACCCAGATCGCTCGACTCAATCCAATCGGGTCCACTCCTGGATGCTGCATAAACCGATGATCCTCGATCGCGACGAACGCCTTCCATACATGGTCAGGCATTTCGTCCAGCTTTACATAGCTACTGGATTGCTGTACAGCGGCCAGCTTCTTTTCATCTATCCAAATATTCCCGGTCCATACCAACACCATCGGCGCCAGGATAGCTACCATCATGATCATGAGAAAACTGATACGCAGTCGTTTTTTCCAATGAATCTCGAATTTCTTGATGCTCTTGGGCATGCTCGCCGCTTCATACAAGTCGGCGTTTCTTCCTAATGGGATTGGAAGGTGGTTCATGCTGCATTCCCCCTTGCCTTGCTTCTACTCACATTGTAGGGGATGCGCGCATTTCCTCCCATCGAATCCACTTACAGCAATCTTACAATTTCGTAAGACAAACCATTATGAATGCTGATTTTGCTGTGCCTCCTGCTGCCGCAGCTCGATCCGTCTGATTTTACCGGAGGTTGTCTTCGGCAGTTCTTGTACAAATTCGATTTTGCGCGGGTATTTATACGGAGCGGTTAATTGCTTGACATGATTCTGTAATTCCACGATCAGCTCATCGGATGGCTCGTTTCCTTTTTTCAGGATGACAAAGGCTTTTACCACATGACCACGCTCCGGATCAGGACTCGCAACCGCCGCACATTCCGCTACTGCCGCGTGCTTCACCAGCGCATCCTCGACCTCAAATGGACCAATCGTGTATCCACCTGAGATGATAATGTCGTCAGATCGCCCTTCGAACCAGATGTAGCCATCTTCGTCCATACGGCCCTGATCCCCCGTCACGTACCAATCGCCACGAAACGCTCGGGCAGTTCGCCCTGGATCATCCAGATAGCCCTTGAACAACGCAACCATATGGCGATCAATGGCAATGTCGCCCACTTTGCCAACAGGCAGCTCCACGCCCTCTTCGTCAATAATGGCGATCCGCACAACTGGCGAGGGCTTGCCCATGGAACCTGGTCTTGGCTCCATACCAACAAAGGTCCCAACGAGCAACGTGTTCTCCGTCTGTCCGTAACCATCGCGTACGGTCAACTGGAATACACGGCGGAACGTATCAATCACTTCCCGATTAAGCGGCTCTCCGGCCGAACAAGCGGAGCGCAAGGCAGCCAGCTTGTATTGTTCCAGATCCGTTACTTTTGCCATGATTCTGTATTCGGTCGGAGTGGCACACAAGACGGAAACTGGATAATTTTGCAGAATCGTCAAATAATTCTCGGCAGAAAACTTTCCTTTATAAACAAACGCGGTAGCTCCCAGCCCTAATGTCGAGACAAACGGACTCCAAATCCACTTAGCCCAACCAGGCCCCGCCGTCGCCCAAACCACATCACCTTCGCGAACGTCCAGCCACTGTGTAGCTGCCACTGCCAAATGCGCAAAAGGCCAGCCATGAACGTGCATAACACCTTTTGGTCCACCTGTCGTCCCGGAAGTGTAGGACAGGAAAGCCAGCTCATCTGACTTCGTGTTCACGACCTCAAATTCTGTGATCTGCCCTTGGAGCAACCCCTCAAGTGATATCCACCCTTCTTTCTCTTCACCCGTCGTGATGTAATGCTGTAGTGTAGAACAGTTTTCTCTTGCCAGCTCTACCTCATGCATGGCACCTGTGAAGCTGATCACAGCCTTGACTTTTGCATGATTGATCCGGTACTCAATATCTTTGGAACGAAGCATCTCTGATCCTGGCAAAATCACTGCCCCCAGCTTCATCAATGCCAAATAGAGACCATATGCCAATGTCCCTCGGGAAACCAGGACGAGTACCCGATCGCCATGCTCGATTCCGATGGACCCCAAACCATTCGCTATTTTGTTCGAATATTGACGCAAATCTTCATACGTAAGGATATGTTCCTGATCTTGTTCATCTAACTCCCAAACAGCTCGTCTCTCCGGATGTTTTCTCGCCCATTCGTCCACCTGGGCAGCGAAGTTATAATTCATTGGAATGTTTACTTCCATCGTACATCCCTACCTTTTCAAAGATTGATGAATAATTATTCGACATCACTATAATTTTCACCTTTTTCTTTCGATCATTATGGGACGAAAAAAGGCCAACCTTTTGAGCTGGTTGACCTCCCTTCTTCCATACTATCACTCTACTTGCTCCGTAATAGTACTAGCCTGCACAGTGCGCTGCCTTCTCTTTTCTCTCCACTCTTGATAGCTGCCGACAATTCCGCTCGGAAAGCAGAGCACAACCAAGATATAGAGCAAACCAAGGAAAATGACCCATCTTTCGAATATGGGGTGAAGCTTCGCCAACTCAGTCAGTCCGTGATGTGCCAGCTCCACGATTCCCGAGCCCAAAATCGATCCGAAAAGTGTACCCAACCCACCAATCATGCTCATTAACAGCGCATCCAGCGTCGTTTCAATCGAAAACACTTGTGTGTTCACGAATCGCAGCATGACCGCGTACAAGCCTCCACTAATCGCTGCAACTACTCCCGCTACAATGCTGACAATCACCTTATAATGGAGAATTTGATAGCCTAACGCTTCCGCGCGTTGTTCATTCTGACCGATCGCTTTCAATACTTTACCAAGTGGAGACAGCGTAAACGCACGCAAAATTACGAACAGCATGACCATAAGAATCAGGCATACATAATAAAAGGACAAACGATCACGAAACAGCTCCGGCACTGGGAAAGTAAAGCCGTCTCCCCCCATCGTCAACGTACGCCATTTTTCAGCCAATACGAATAGCAGCTGGGAGATGGCCAAGGTCAGCATCGCATAAAAATGGCTTTTCAATCGTAAGGACAGCATTCCGATCACGTAACTGAGAATGCCCGAGAGCACGATGGCAACGAGTACGCCCAGCAAGAAATAGCTAATAGTCGCATCAAAGTTTTTCAGGAATAAGGAAACAGAGTAGGCACCAATCCCGAAAAACATACAGTGTCCGAACGAGACGATCCCCGTGTAGCCGAGCAACAAATCAAAGCTCATGGCAAAAATCGCAAAAATAAAGATTTGAGTAAACAGGATGTACATACTCCGGGAATCTGAGAGAAACGGCAAAACAGCCAAGGACAAAAAGACAAACAGGATAAAACGATGGTTCAACAATCCAGTCGTAGTCAACTCATGATCACCCCTTCGCTCCAAACAGGCCGGATGGTTTGATAAGCAGTACTGCCAGCATCAGCAGCATGTTCACTGCCAGTGAAAGCTCTGGAACGAAGTAAGCCATAAACGAGCCAAGTACCCCGACTAAAAGCGCAGCGACAATCGATCCTTGGACGCTCCCCATCCCTCCGACAATGACGACGATAAATGCCAGAATCGCATACTGCATGCCCATTTCCGCAAAAATAACGCCGGAATACGGTGCTAGCAAGCTCCCTCCGAGCGCAGCCATGCCAGCACCCAGCAAAAAGACGAAAGTAAACACTTGTTTAATATTAACGCCGAGTGCCTGCACCATTTCCTTATCGATGACACCCGCTCGGACGATCAAGCCAAGTCTTGTTCTGGTCAGCAACAGATGCAAGCCGATATACACGAGTACACCCACCGCAATGACAAACAAGCGATACGTGATTAAGATAATGTCCCCGAACTCGATGCTTCCTTGCAAATAATCAGGCAAGATGGCCCGTATGGGATTGGGGCTCCAGAACACCTTGAGCAGTTCACTAATCACAAGCATCCCGCCCAATGTGACTAACAGCTGCTGAATATGATCGCCATACACGGGACGGATCAACACGCGTTCTAACACGAAACCAAGCAGCATCCCGATGACGACGGCACCTACGATGGCCAGAAGAAAGCTATCCGTCAATCCGAATAGCCATACGCCAGCGAAAGCTCCCCAGGCGAACAATCCACCATGGGCAAAGTTCAACACGCTCATTAACCCAAAGATCAAGGTAAGCCCGGAAGCGAGCAAAAAAATGAGCATGCCTGTCGCCAGCCCATTTACGAGTAAATTAATCGCGACATCCACTTCAGCTGCCCCCTCCCTTTTATACACTCAGGCAATGCCCAAGTATTTTTGTCGCGTATCTGCATCATCCTTCAACTCCTGCATCGCGCCACCGCGGACGATTTTCCCTTCATCCATTAAGTAATACTGCTCGCCAATCATGCTCGCCATCATGAAGTTTTGCTCAACTAAAAGCACTGTCGTCTTCTCCTTCATCGATTCGATGTGGAACATGAGCTTTTCTACCATGATGGGGGCCAATCCCTTGCTTGGCTCATCAATTAATAAAAGTCCGTTGCTGTTCACGTACGCTCTTGCAATGGCAAGCATTTGCTTTTGACCGCCACTTAAGTGTCCACTTTTCTTTTTCCAGTAATGGCGCAGATCAGGGAATAGCTCCAGCATCCAGGTGAGCTTTTCTTTTTGAGCGTCGTCATTTTTTTGCATAGCAAGGCGAAACGTCTCTTCGACCGTAAAATCATGAAAAATCCCTTGATTTTCTGGTACATAACCAATGCCTTTGCGCGCGATGGAGTACGTTGGCAGATGACCAATTTCTTCTCCTTGGTAGCGAATCTGACCATGACTGATCGGAGCAAGCCCCATGATGGAACGAAGCGTCGTCGTTTTGCCAGCCCCGTTTCGTCCAAACAGCACGGTGATACTACCTTGCTGCACGGAAAGCGAGACGCCCTGCAAAATGTGAAACTGGTCGAGGTACGTTTCAATATGATCAAGTTGCAGCATCATGTTTATACAACCCTCCCAAGTAGGCAGACTGCACCTGTTCATTTCGCATCATGTCCGCAGGCGTCCCCTCAGCCAGTAGCTCTCCATGAAACAAGACGACCATATGATCCGATAAGAATTTGACCATGTCCATCTTGTGTTCGATTAAAATGATCGTGCACGTATTGGTTTCTTTAATCGATTCGATCACCTTCAGTACAGCAGGCACTTCTTCCAATGAAATCCCCGCCGTTGGTTCATCTAGCAAAAGGACATCTGGCCTAAGTCCAATGAGCATGGCCAGCTCCAGCTTTCGCTTCTCCCCGTGCGCCAAATGGCTCGCCAGAACATCTGCCTTTTTCGCTAGCAATACCAGGTGCAGCAATCGCTCGACTTCCTCTGCCTGTCGCATCTGATCTGCCTGGGAAATCCATAGACGAAACCGAACGCCCTGTGCCGCTTGCACCGCTAATCGAATATTTTCCCGCACTGTCAGCTTGGGAAATAAGTTCGTCAATTGAAACGATCGGCCAATACCCAATCTCGTTCGTGCTGCTGGGGGCAAGTGTGTAATATCTTGCCCCTTGTACTTGATCGTTCCTTGGGAAGGTGTGAGCTGGCCGCTTAACAAGTTAAACAAGGTCGTCTTTCCGGCTCCATTCGGTCCAATAATGGAAGTAAATCGCTGCTTCGGTATACAAAGAGACACCTTGTTTATGACTGTTTGCTCTCCGAATGCAACACTGAGATCAACCGTTTCCAGCAAGTAACTCATGATGCACCTCCTCTACTTCTGGTTTCTGACCGGCGGTGCTGTTTCTTCTATCGTCATCTCCCGGACGAGGACAGGAACGGGATGATCGACTCCGTCTTTTTTCTCCAGCTTGATCGCGTACAGCGTCTGCAAGGCTTGATGATCCTCCGCCCGGAATTGCATCGTGCCCTTCGGCGTATCAAAGGTCATGCCTTCCATCGTAGCAATCAGCTTATCCGAATCCGTATCGGCGTTCGTCTTTTTCAGTGCTTCCACGATCGCTACTGCTGCTGTCATCCCGCCAGCCGTAAATAAGTCCGGAATCTCCCCGTTAAAACGCTTTTTGTGCTCATCGATGAGCCAGTCGTTCATTTTTGTTTTGGGGAGGGAATGGTAGTACACCGAGAAGCCTTCCATCCCGATCATCGCCTCCATCGTTTTCAAAGCGGCGATATCAGGCGCTCCCGTAGACACCTTGATGCCCTTTTGCTGTACCTGCATATCTTGAAGCTGTTTCCACGGGGAATTCGCGCCTGCCCACGTGATGAACACATATTCGGGTTTGGCGCTGATGATTTTTTGGATGTTGGCAGTGAAATCAGTCGTGTTCGTGTCCACGTATTGCTCTTCGATAATGACAGCCCCTAATTTTTCTGCCGCGGTCTTAAAGGCTTCGATTCCTTCTCGGCCGTAGGCGCTGTCTTGGGCCATCGTCGCGATCTTCGTTCCTTTGGAAGCGATCGCCGCGGCCCCAGCTACTGCGTCCTGCGAAGAATTACGACCTGTTCGGAAAATATATTTGTTCCAGTTTTTCCCTGTGATACTATCTGCTACAGCCGGTTCTACGACCATGATTTTTTTGTACTCTTCTGCAAGCGGAAGGACGGCCAGCGTATCACCTGAGCTAGAGGAGCCTACGAGAAAATCTACCTTGTCTGTTTCCAGAAGCTTCGTCGCTTTTTGGACGGCGACATCCGGCTTCGTCTCCGTATCTTCTACGACAAACTCGATTTTTTTGCCAGCGATCTCTCGCTTGCCCTCTGTCGCGTAATCGAGTCCTAGCTCAAAGCCTCTTACGGTTTGCTTACCGTAGCTCTCCAAAGGTCCGGTTAGCGAAGCGAGTACGCCTACCTTGATCGTATTACCACCTCCGGATGAAGCGCTTTCATTTTGGCTGCAACCAACAGCAAGCACCACAGACATCGCGAGTGGCAGCAACATTTTCCATCCTCTTCTTTTCACGCCAGTTCCTCCTCGAAAATCAAAATGTTCATTGCGATTCAGCTAACCATTCCAGTACAGTCGCAGCCCACGTATATCCGGTTCCAGCACTGACAGCTACCACAATATCACCTGGCGCAAGACGCCCTTCTTGTTGCGCAACATGCAGACCGATACAAGGATCGAGTGCGGACAAATGACCGTACTGATCGAGATATACGGCCTGCTCTTCGCTTAGCTGTAGACGCTCCAATAACTCCAAGAACATCGAACGTTTTGTATGCAGCGGAAGCAGCAGCTTCAGATCACGCAAGGAACGATTGCTTTTTGCCAATGCCTGCTCTACCACATGGACAAAGTTCGGGATAGAGATGGGATCAAGTCGCTCTTTCATATCGCTCGGATTCGGCACATCAATGTAGTGGAGTCTGCTTTCCACCGTTTCAAGACTGGGACGCAGCTTTGACCCGCCAGCAGGGACTCTTACATCATCGTGAAAAGAGCCGTCGGTAATGACGCAGCTATGGAGAATTCTGCTCTTCTTCGCACCTCGTTTTACGAGAGCCGCTGTTCCACCATCTGCAAAGTTAAACATGAACCGTGAGCGTGGATTGTCGTAATCGACGATTTGTGATTCTTTGCAGCCTGCAACCAGCAAGATGTTTTCAATGGATGTATCAGCCGTCAGCATATCTTTGGCGACCTTCAGGGCGATCGGAAAGCACGAGCTGACATTCATCATTTCGAACCCGTATGCGTTTGTCGCTTTCAACTCGTATGTAATCTTCGGTGCGCTGGACCATACATAGTAATCTTTGTGCGGACTTCCGAAGTAAATAATGACGTCGATCTCGGATGGATCGATAATCGAGTCCGTCAGCTGTTGTGCAGCGAGCACAGCGAGGTCTGATGCATGAAGAGTGTCATCCGCAACATGCTTTTTATATAAACCGAATTTTTCGATAATAACATGCGTGGGTATGCCTGTTTTTTCTGCCAGCAGCTCTGCTGTTTCTACTCCCTCGGGAAAAAAAACGGACGTTGCCTCCACTCCGATATTTTGATCATGGATCATATCTGCTTCGAGATGATTCATACTTTTGCTCCTTCCTTCGGTACGAGCATCGTGGCTGTTCCGGTCAGAACTACTTTTCCATGCTGGTTCGTACATTCCGTCAGCAAACGGATGATCCCCCGCTCTTCCTGATACTCCAGCACTGTGGCGGTCGCGGTGATCGTGTCTCCAATCAATACCGGAGCGGTAAACTGAATGGACTGGTCCTTGTAAATAGAACCGATGCCAGGCAGCTGCATCCCGAGCAATCTGGACAGCATGCTCGCTGTCAACAGTCCGTGTGAAATGCGCTGGCCAAACCTCGTGTCTTTCGCGTACTGTTGATCGATGTGAACCGGATTGTAATCCCCACTCATTCCTGCAAACATCACGATATCCGTTTCTGTAATCGTTCTACTAAAAGATGCTTGCTCACCTATTGCAAATCTCCCCATGCGATTCACCTCATTGCGTAATGGAATTGGTCAGTGCTTGCTTGACGATTTTTCCGGTTGCATTCCGTGGCAGCTCAGTCAGAAACACGAATGACTTCGGGATTTTGTACTTCGCCAGTCTTTGCTCACAATGCGCCATTATTTGTCCTACCGTGATGACCGCACCTGATTTGGGCACGATAAATGCCTTCGCGACTTCTCCCCACTTTTCATCAGGTACACCGACGACTGCGGCTTCCTGTACATCATCTAGCTCGCTGATAACCTGTTCTAGCTCCAACGGATAAATGTTCTCCCCGCCAGAAATGATCATGTCTTTGCGCCTGCCTACGATATAGGCGAAGCCTTCCTCATCAAAGCGTGCCAAGTCACCTGTGTACAACCACCCATCCCGGATGGTTCTGGCTGTTTCCTCTGGTAGTCTCCAGTATTCCTTCATGACATTCGGGCCTTTTACGAGCAGCTCTCCGATATCGCCCTGATCCACGTCTTTTCCGTCATCTGAAATCAGACGGACATCACAAAACATGACAGGCTTGCCGATCGAGCCGGCTTTTCTTACTGCATCTTCCTTCGTAATCATAAACACGGTGGGGGATGTTTCTGTTAGGCCGTATCCTTGTCCAAAAGGGAGGCCTCGCTCCTGAAAATGCTGGATGAGTTCCATGGGGCATGGAGCGCCGCCGTTGTAAAACCAACGGACAGAATCGAATGATGTGGTAGCAAACAAGGGACTTTGACGAATGGCTTCATGGATGGCGGGCACACCCATGACGATGGTGACTTGGTGTGCTTCGATGAGTTGTAATGCTTTGTCAGGGTCAAACTTCCCGGCGATAACGACACGACCGCCAGCAAGCCACGTTGGGAAGGCGAACAGGCCAATTCCCCCGATATGAAAGAGTGGTAATAAGACGATGGAGCAGTCTTCTGAGGTGAGGTCGAGCGCGGCTACATTATGTACAGAGTTCCAAAACATATTTTCCTGCGTGAGAACCGCTCCCTTAGGCTTTCCTGTGGTTCCTGACGTATAGCAAATAATGTAAGGATCATCTCCACTACCTTCATCAGCAGCAATCTCACTGTAATGGGATGATTCGCGTGATCCAGTATGGCTCCAAGAAAGTTCTCCCGACTCAAGCCAGATCATATGCTCAATACTTGTCTTCCCCTGGATCGCATGGATCGCCTCTATGGTGGCTCTGAATTCAGGCTGGGCACATAACACCCGGATACCGCTGTCCTGAAACTGATAGTCTAATTCTGCAGGAGTTAATCGGATATTGAAGGGGACGGCAATTGCCCCAAGCTTGGCGATGGCAAACAGCAGAAGCACATACTCCAAGGTGTTTTGGGACAAAATGCCGATTCGATCCCCTTTTTTGACCTGTAGCTCATGTCGTAAATAACTGGCAAGATATTGGATCTGCTCATTCATTTGCTGATAAGTGAGCGTTTGATCCTGGGCGATTACTGCGATACGCGTTGGAGTGATTCGGGCTCGCTTTTCAATCCAATAAGCAATTCCGTGCATGTCCTCTACTCCTTTGCCTATATTAAATGGATCGGTTACGACTTAGCTGCAATCCCCTTCATAATCATCGACATGGCCGTATCTAGCACCTCTTCCGGTACGTCTTCGTTTTCCCAGTACACCCAGCGCATCCCGATGAATTGCCCGATCGACATGAGACAGTAGGCCAGTGTCTCATGGTCCATCTCTCGAAATGCACCTTCGTTCATGGCGGTCTTCAGGCTTCGGACGTACCCCGCTGCCAGTTTGGCGTAATACCAGCGATACAGCTCCTGATCGACGAGTGCAGCCTGTTGAATGATGCTGTACATGTTGCGATGATGCTTGATCCAGCGAAAAAAGGCCAGAAATCCCAGGCGCAAATTCTCTTCTTGCGTAGGTGCTCCGATAATCGCCTCTTTGATCGTCGAGCGAAGCTCTCTGCTAAGCTGCCTGATCAATTCGTCATAAATGGCCTTCTTCGACTCAAAATAATTGTAAAACGTACCTTGGGACACTTGTGCATGCTGGGTAATCAAGACAATGGACGCATCATAATAGCCCAGCTCGCCAAACACATGCTCTGCGGCATCCAGTATTTTCTTGCGGGTTTCCTGCCCTTTTTTTGTCAAAACAGGGGTAGGAGGAGTGTTTTCTGACACCTGAATCACCTCTCAGTTTTTATTATATGTATAATTCAAAATATTACAACATAATTCTCTTTTCTATTTTTCATCGAAAGAACCATTGGCAATAATTGACGCGTAACGATCCGAGAGAACAAACGTCTAAACATACACAAACATCATACAAAAAAAGCTCCCATGCGAATGCACGAGAGCTGAGTAAACCATTTAGAGCTTGTCTGATTAAATAACACGCTTGACTTTTACGACACGCTTCTCCCAGTTTGTTCCATAGTACTTGGAGTACGTCACGCCAGGGCTGCCATACGTATGCAAAATTTTTCCATCACCCGCATAAATAGCTACGTGTGTAATCCGATCTGAAGAAGTGTTGACAGATGCCTTCATGAAAATCAGATCACCTTTTTGCAGACTATTCTTGGAAACGGTTTTCCCTACTGTAGACTGCTGGCGGGAATCGCGCGGCAAAGTAATGCCCGCTTCTTTAAATACACGCTGTGTAAAGGAAGAGCAGTCGAACGTTTTGGTCGTGCTGCTGCTGGAGCCGTATTTGTACTTCGTGCCCAAATACTTTTCCCCATTCTTGATCACTTGGCTGGCAATGTCGCTTGCCGGCGGTTCTGGTTTGCTAGGCTTATTCTCAGAGGAATCGGTCTCCTCAATAATGCGACGAGCACCCACGAATTTGTCACTAAACTCCGAATATGTTTTTAAAACGACCTCGTCTTCCCCCTGCGAAGAGTAGACGAATTGATCACTGCCTATGTATATGCCCATAAAAGTTGGGCTGCCGCTCCCCTTGGATGAGAAGAACACCAAATCTCCTGGCTCCACGCTGTTCTCAGATACTTTCTTTCCGGTCTTGTACAGGCTTGAGATCGTACTTCCTATGGAAATCCCTACTTGTTTGTAAGTATACGTAGCCAGCTCCGCAGATCCGAATTGCTTCGGTCCCTTTGCTTTATACTCATAGTCCTTTCCAATAAGTGAAGTAGCAATATTTGCAACCTCTGACTGTTTTGAATCTTGTGTCTTAGCGGCCGCTGCTTCAACTTGGCCACCCATTAACAGGGACGTACTCAGCATGACTGCTACTGTTGACTTCATTACCCAATCTCGTTTCGTCACTTTCTTTTCCTCCTTGTCATGTTGTGGCACCCGTCTTGGGTACATGCAAAGAATATCGCAGAAGGAAACCGGAGGATAAGACCGTAAAATTTTCCAATAGTGGAATTGGTAGCATGGGACTAGTCAGAAAACAAGGTGTAAAGTAGGCGGTTGCTACTTCTTAGTTCCATGGAACCACAAAGGTTACAAAACGGTATCAATTATGGTTTTTTACGCAAAAATAGGCTATTTCGAGCTGAAATAGCCTAAGAAATGGTTCGTTATTCTTCTCTAGTGAAGGTTATGCTCCCTATTATAGTGGCTTCGTCGTCAGAGATCGGCAGGAGCAGGATCGTAGATTCTCCTGTCCGAGTCTATCCTTCCATTTTTCAGAAATCGAAACCTCTTTCACTTTACTCCCCATCAAGCTGTTTGCATGAGCATTCACCATCACAAACTGATCACCAACGGAACGGAATGAAATCACTCAGAAAGAAAAAACCATCTTCTGCTCGATCCTGTCAGAAGATGGTTCGTTTTCGTTCTTATTTCATTCTGGCTGTAAATTGCCCCCAAGTCTCTTCTCCCCACTTGAGAGTCAGGACATCACCATCTGATACGGGTCCAACACCTGCTGGCGTTCCCGTGTAGATGATATCCCCTTTATCCAATCCTACATGCTCGGAAATAAATGCAATAAGAGTCGGCAAATCAAAAATAACATCACGCAAATTGCCGCGCTGTACTTGCTCCCCATTTTTCAGTAAGGAGAAATCCGTTTGGTACAGCTCCCCGGTTCCCGGAAAAGGATGGAATGACGTTAAAATAGCTGAATTTTTAAACCCTTTTGCCAACAACCATGGATGCCCCGCTTTCTTCAGCTCACTCTGAACATCCCGCAAAGTAAAGTCGATCCCGAGCGCAATCTTGTCAATCATCTCGTCTAGCGTAACTCCAGCCTCATACGGTCTCGCGATGTGAATGACGAGCTCAGCTTCATAATGAAGCTCTCCGCGAGAACCCGGCAGATCAATGGCATCGCCCGTTGCTAGAGCAAGCGCATGCGATGGTTTATCAAAAATCATTGGTGTAGTAGGTACATCGTTCCCCAATTCCGCTGCATGCAATCGATAATTGCGTCCCACACAATAAATGTTTTTGACCGACTCCATTTTGTCCTCTCCTTTGGTGGCTGTCTCTTTTTTCCACTATATCATGGCTGATCTGCGACTAAAAGCTTGTCTTGTCAGTAATCCTCCATGCAATTTCCATAGCCAGGCCAAAGACGCGCGTTTCCACGTGCTTCTACTTCGAACACGGTATCACAAATGGATTCCAGAGCACACTCCAGATCCATTTCTTGTTCAGAGCTCCATGAGAACTCGTAGTGGAATATCACTTGATGCTCTGTCGTTTCACAGAGGACAAAGGCAAACTGCTGCTGTTGTTCGACCACATGCTTTCTTGCTTCAACCGTAGCTTCAACCGAAAACAAGCCATCCCATTCAGCAACCTTATATGTAGAAGTTACATCAATCCACAGTGAGGACGTATCATTCGTTCGGCGAAAAATAACGGAGTCCTCCCGATAAAACCCGTAACCCGAGGGAAGCGCGCCCGAGAGCTTGAATGGAATTCCTAACGGCAAATCATTAGGCTTCAATGCGTGAACGAGTCTCCCAGGCAAAAGATAGTAACCATCCTGCTGACGCTCTAACCGTTCTCCCATGACGAGAACCTCTTGATTGTGTGAATCACCTGTCACCTGAACGAACATCACGGCACCTCCCTCTAAAACAGTATGGTCAGGAATGCATGACTCAAAACCATTTCCATCTTCAACATCCATTTTTTACCTGTCAAGATACCGAAAAAAACAGGGTTCATCCATAGGATGCCCCCCTTATTATCCAGTAAAGCTACGCACGTATGATTGTAATCACAACATGTTCATCATCGTATGATTTTGCTTTGATTTTCACGGGAAAATCATACAGATTGGTAAATTTAAAATCCATATAGCCATAAGCAACCGTAGCATCTTGACCAACTGGCACGTAACCTACTGATTTACTGTGGTTATGACGTTCCACCATGGTCATGCCTGCGCCAGCAGCAGCATTATAGAGCGTGCTGGAAACCTGACAAATTCCGCCTCCATAATCGTCAATCAGCTGACCGTTCTGGATGACTCCAGCCTTTTGCCAACCATCCTCTGCTACATTCGAATTGCCCACTACCTCATTGAAGGAGAAGACCTGTTGCGGCTTGATTTTTTCGTTATGAATCTTGCTCAATGCTTTCTTAATGTTATGCTTGCGTGCATCTGTGCTGTCTTTCATCGACGAATAATAAAAGCCAAGGACGTCCTCCTCTTGAAGATCCATCTTCTCCACAAACTTTTCCTGCAGCTTCACGGGTGTCGTGAACTCATTCAGTTCCAACGCAAATGCCCGCTCAGGTACATAGTTCGCACCGAGTGAGAGCACAAGAGCCACTGAAGCGATCCTGATCGGCCAATACCGAACCTTCTGCATTTCTATTTCCACTCCCACATTTGTTGATCTGTTTATCGAAGTGCAATCCCATTTTTCTACAGCCTATCAATGTTTTTACACCTTGCCACTAACACTGTAACGTATGGGAAGAGCGACAATCAACCTGCAAATGTTGGGCTTTGTGCTACATCGATTCTACTCGTCATCCTCTTCCATAACCCCGAGGGCTTTGTTCTTTTCTTTAAAGCGCTGATTATGGGAAGAAACGTAGGCCATCCGATCTGCTACAGGGTCTATGTGTAATTTGGCACTGTTTACGGCCACAGCAGCATCTGTGAATGCTCCTGCGATCAGCGTAATTTTACTGTCAAAGCTCGCAAAATCTCCGGCAGCAAATATCCCCGGCAAATTCGTTGCCAGGCGCGGACTGACAAACACGTTCCACTCATCCATGTCCAAGCCCCACTCTTTAATCCCAGTGAAATCCGCCTTCAATCCATGATTCACAATGATGGCATCGACATCGATTTGCTCGGTCTCGTCCGTCTCCAGATGCCGAATCGTTACTTTATCGATCGTTTCTTTGTCAGAGCTTTGCAATTGGGTAACAGCAGACGGAGTACGGATTACCGCAGACGACTCTTTCATCCGCTTCACATTCCGCTCATGTCCACCGAATGCATCACGACGATGGACAACGGTTACGGACGCAGCAATTGGCACCAGCTCATTCGCCCAATCGACAGCAGAGTCCCCACCGCCGGAGATGAGAACGTGCTTACCACGGAACGGCTCCAATTCCTGCACAGTATAATGAAGGTTTGTCACTTCATAACGCTCCGCTCCTTCGATCTCGAGCTTCGCCATTTTCAAAATACCTCGACCCAATGCCAGGATGATCGTACGAGTCCAATGTCGTCTTCCTGATTTGGCAACGAGTATGTAGGTTCCATCTTCTTGAGGCTCCAGTCCGACGATCGCCTCGCCCAGCACAATTGTGGGATCGAATGTCTTTGCTTGCTCCACCAGGTTCGCAATCAGCTTTTCGCATAGTTGTGGCGGTACACCGCCTACATCCCAAATCATTTTTTCTGGATAAATCAGCATTCGTCCGCCGAGCTCAGCTTTTGCTTCAATCAATTTCGTTTTCATATCGCGCATTCCACTATAAAAAGCAGCGTACATTCCTGCTGGACCGCCGCCAATAATTGTTACATCAAATAATTCTAATTGTGCTCCCACTACTACCCCTCCACCATATGCAATTATTGTTTATGCATCATCAAAAAATCGGTGAAAATGAGATTCATTATCATTATTTTGATTGTAATGGAAAATGGAGGGTGATTCAATGAGAATATCTTTTTGTTTACATGTAATAATGCACCTTTCAATTAAAAAAACGGCGTAGCATAGGCAGTGCCGTTTTTCCATCCATTTTTGACCTAACTGTGAACGAAAGCACTCCGTTAAAACAGTTACAAATATTCAGCAAGTAACAACTAAACTACTCTATCTGCGAAATACTCCAACTATTTTTTCTTTAAGACTTTTTATCACTCTACTTGGTCTTCTGTTCTTCTTTACTGCCATTTCCTTAACCATCAGCATTAAAGCAAATACCGCTGCAGATGAAGCTAACAAAAGTAAAGCATGGCTTATACTCCACCATTGTGGAACCCATTCATTGGGAAAGATGATGTAGTATATTGTAAAGTAAAGTAATAGTAAACTTGACCATAGTAAGAATACCGACAAATGATACAATAATCTAAGTATATTAAATAAAATTACAAAAAAAGGATTATTGAAAGAATCACTTATGAACTGTTTGTAATCTTCATAAATAATATCGTGAGCATTCCAATATTCCTCTTCAATCATAATATAAAGACCGCTTAGCTTTTCAAATAACTCACGCTCATTGGTTCTACTATTTTCGTTTTTATATTTCATGTAAGTTACTCTTAGGCTATAAAAATAGTCCAAAATAAATGAAGAACCGATAAAACGTATCTTAGAATTGATGCCTGAGTATTCTAGAAAAAATGCGTCTATTAATTGTAATTTACGAGTCTTATCCTTTGTATCGTTTATTTCTGAAAGTAATTCAAACATAGGGAAATATACTTCACTGTAGCTAGTATTTAATTCTTTTAGAAATATTTCTCGCTTTTTAACTCTGAAATTAAATTGGTAGCCCATGTATGCTGTTATCAAAGCAATTAACAGGACTGATAGATCAATTCCAAATACTTTCATACAATTCTCCTTTGCTTAGCTCCTTACTTCCCCAACATCATCATTCTGATCAAAAACTTTACTTTACAAAAATATAAAAAGGTCCGCAAACTGCTTCAAGAGCAACTTTACGAACCCTAATAATTTTATGGTGCGGTCGAGAGGACTTGAACCTCCACGGTGTTGCCACCACTAGAACCTGAATCTAGCGCGTCTGCCAATTCCGCCACGACCGCATAAAAATGGTGCCGGCAATAGGACTTGAACCCACAACCCCCTGATTACAAGTCAGGTGCTCTACCAATTGAGCTATACCGGCACATTACGAAAAACTATGTAATTCGCACATTCTAGGAATAGAATGGCGGAGCTGACGGGACTCGAACCCGCGACCTCCGGTGTGACAGACCGGCGTGAACTCCAACTTCACCACAGCTCCATATGTTTTTTGTCCCCATCTTGCGGCGACTTCTGTAATATAGCATGATTCTATCTCCAGATGCAATAGTTTTGAAAAAAAATAGTAAAAGATTATTTTTTCATAGATTTACCAGTGTAAATCCGATAGAATTTTAGCTAGATATGCAGAATTTAGTAGATTGGTGGACGATGATATGAAAAAGACTTCGAGGCTACTCACCTTCCTCGCCCTCTTCACTCTGCTGCCTACTGCTGCCCATGCTTCCTCATCGGCGTATGTGGTTTCAGCAGGTGATACGCTGAGCAAAATCGCTCGCGAGCACCAGGTATCGGTGGATCAAATCATTCAATGGAACCAACTGAATGACGACAGATTGTCGATTGGACAAACCTTGTCTATTCATGGTGCAAGCATTTCTGGTTCTATTGCGACTGACGTTTCTTCAGATGTAGCTGTCGACCAGAATGACAACGCTACCACTGACCCAGAAGAAATAACGGCTGGCGAAAAAGCTCGTGTCACAGGAGACGTGGTGAATGTCCGGAAAAAGCCTTCTACTGACTCGAAAGTGTTAGGCAAGCTCAAGTTCGGTTCACTTGTAGAAGTCGTAGAAACTGGCAGTGAATGGACGAAAATTGAATTTGAAGATCGTGAAGCATATGTTGCAACAGAGTTTCTAAGTCCAAAGCTCTCTTCTACCGTTTCGCTACCTGGCGAGGTACATGCAGCGAATCTAGGTCGAATGACGGAAATTTTTGAGCCATTGCTGGGTACCCCTTACGTTTTAGGCGGCACTTCACCAAATGCCTTTGATTGTAGTGGCTTTACTTCATACGTTTTTGACCAGCTTGGGGTTACACTTCCACGCACTTCTGAAGATCAATTCCGTGGCGGTGAAGAAATATCACTGGATCAAGCACAGCCTGGTGACCTTTTGTTCTACGATTCGCTTGGAAAAGGACGAGTGTCCCACGTAGCAATTTACTTGGGCAATGGAACAATCGTGCATGCGAATGGTGAAGATGTACGCTATGGCAAGGTGGAATACATGCATAAGCTGTACCCGTTTTACGGAGTCAAGCGTTACGCTAATTTCCAATAAGGCTGCCTATTCATTAAACAAACAAAGCGAACAGCCCTTTCTGCAATGGGAAGCAGATTGAGGGCTGTTTGTCATTCGCTATTTAATGCATTTCCGTATTATGAGCCTGCTGCTGTCCTTGTTGATTTCCACCGATTTCGATCTTGCCTAGAGCCTGTTTCATCTTGTCGAGCTGAAGCTGGTAGTCACGAACGACTACGGTAAGAACACTGACAGACTCCTTAAAATCAGGTTCGCTGCTCACTCTGTCGATGGCTCTATGTAAATGCAGCATCTTGTTTTCCGTCTCCCGTAATAAGTCGAGTAACTGCAATCCGTTTACCACGTTATCACCTCATCTGTTTTTTCTTACTTTCTCCTTCCCCCTTGTTCCCTATGCGTACAAAAAAGGTCCTATTTGTTGTTCGGCTCATGAATAAAAAAACGCCCGCCAATATAAGCGGACGTTTTCCATATCGGTTTAGTTCAAACGAGCAGACGAGAGCTCAACGAATTTGTCGATATCTTTCGCGACCAAGGCAAGAGAATTACGCCAGAATTCAACTGAGCGCACATCAACATCCATGATGGCAGCTACATCCGCGACGTTCATTTTGCCTGTCACGGATAAGAGCTTGTCGTACTGCTCAACAAAAGCTTCCCCGCGCTTGAGATATTCTGCATACAAGCCCTTTGCGAACAGGAGCCCAAACGCATAAGGGAAGTTGTAGAAATTGTAATCAGCGCTGTAATAGTGTGGTTTGCATACCCACATGTACGGGTGCAGAACCGATGGGTCCAAGCCATCGCCGTAAGCGTCTTTTTGCGCTTGCAGCATCAGTTCCTTCAGCGTAGAAACAGAAAGGCCACCTTCTGTTCTGCGCTCAAATACTGCGGTCTCGAACAAGTAACGGCTATAAATATCGACAATTACCTGGCTGGCACCACTAATATCATTTTCCAGAATCGCAAATGCTTCTTCCGGTGTCGCTTGTTCCAGTGCTGCATTGGCAATGATGGTTTCGCACAAGATGGACGCAGTTTCAGCGATCGGCATTGGGTAATCGCTATTCAAGAACGCTTCGTTAACGAGACAGTCTCCATGATACCCATGTCCCAATTCATGCGCCATGGTACTCACATCACTATAGCTGCCTGTGTAGTTGGACATGATTCTGCTCTCCCCTACGATGTGCAGGTTGTAGCAGAATGCCCCCCCACGCTTACCCTCACGAATTTCAGCATCGATCCACTGATTGTCGTAAGCACGCGCTGCATAGTTCGCGAGCTTTTCGCTAAAGCTACCAAAGTGCTTCACGATAAAATCACGAGATTCCTCATACGTAAACCGCATGTCTGCCTCTCCAACTGGTGCGAACAAATCGTAGAATGGCAGCTGAGCGCTCTCATGTCCGAGCAGCTTCGCCTTCGTGCGGAAGTATTTATGGAAGTTTGGCAGGCTCTCACGCATGGCTTGAAGCATGGCTTCGAGTGTCTCGCGGTCCATGCGGGAGTCTTTTACCGTCTTATCCAGCGGTGATTCATAGCCTCTGAGCTTCGCTACCGTAATAACCTCGCCTTTAATTCCGTTCAAGCTGGCTGCTGCAGCCTCCTCGATTTTTGTGTACGCGGCGAGTTCTGCCTCGTATGCTGTTTTGCGAAGCTGTGCGTCTTTTTCGTTCGCCATATTACGTACGACAGGCAATGGCAGTTGTTTTTTCTCTCCATCAATCGTGATGTCCACAAGCAATGTGGAGGTAAGCATTTCATGAAGCTTTGTCCATGCGTTAGATCCTGTATTTTTCATTTTTGCCAGAATAATTTCTTCTTTTTCACTGAGCATGTATTTGCTCTTATCTGACATTTCTGTCAACATAAAACGATGTGTCTCTAACAGCTCAGATTGGCTAATCAATTCGTCCAGATTGGTGAGGGTCCCTAACCACTTTTGGAATTGTACGCCTGGTTCAACCAGTTCTACCGCTTGATTTTGTACTTTTTCAATGGCGAGCAGTGCTGTTTCATTCTTGGCATCTACACTAGCAGTCAGTTCTCCGTATGCATACAAACGGAATTGTGTTTGCAGGACAGAGGTCATCATGGTTATGTATGACTCCATTTTGGCTACTGCATCCTCAGGAGATTGCAAGTTTTGCGCGGCCCAGCTTTTGATCTCTTCCATTTCACGTACTAACTTTTCCCAATCTTGTTTCCATTCCGGCGCATCAAACGAGGAATACAAGACGTCCAATTTCCAGCGCATATCCATGGGCACGTGCCTCCTTTTTACTTATGTAACAAACCTATTGTAAAAAAATTTAGATGGATACTGCAAGTTTTTACCTAGAAAACTTTTTTGCGAAAGGAAAAAGACTCTGCCACAAACTAAAAGCAGAGTTCTTTTACAAGTGATCAAGCTCGCACTGGCTGCGTCAAAAACGTCAATGCAGACAAGGCAAAAAGCTGGGTGGATTCCACCAATTGGTCAATATCCACGTACTCATCTGCATGATGCGGGATATGGCGATCACCAGCACCTGTCGTCAGAATCGGAATGCCAGCCTTATGAAGGAAGGTACCATCTGTCGCTCCTGGAACGCCATTATAGACGGGCTCTTTTTTCGTAATTTCCCGATAGGCGCTCGCAACAGAGGTCACTACATCTTCATTCATGCCAGTCAGTGTCCAAGGACGCTCTTCGATCACTTCCAGAGTGGCCTTGAACTTGTCATCCTCTCTGCCTAACACTTCTAATATCGCACTCATTTCTTTGTACAGCTCTTGATGGTCTTGCCCCGGTACGGTGCGAATATCGAGCGTTGTCATGCATTGATCGGGAACGACGTTGATTTGGGCATCTCCTTTGACAGGTGCCTGCATTATCGTCGGCGTGATGCTCGGCCAACCAAGCATCGGGTGCTGCCCCAATCGAGCCATTTCCTTGCGTTCCAGCTCCTCTAGTGCCACAATGGCCCGTGCCATTCGTGTATTCGGATTGATTCCAGTCAATGGCATAGCACCATGCGCCATTTTGCCAAACGTACGGAGAATCGCCCGCATGGCTCCTTTTTGCGTGATGCAGAGCTGGTTTTCTTCCGGTTCGCAAATAATCGCAGCATCGACGTTGTTCGCCCAGCCACGACGAATGAAATCTTTGATCCCAATCATCATGCTCTCCTCATCGCAAGGGATGCACAGGAGGATCTTGCCTGTAAAGGTCTGTTTGGATCGTTGGATGGCTTTGACAGCACATATCGCGGCAGCCAGATTGCCTTTCGTATCACAGGAGCCACGCCCGTAGATGCGACCACCGGATATCGTCCCCCCAAAAGGATCGTAGCTCCATGCCTCACGATCCCCTTCTGTAACAACATCCGTGTGCGCTTCGAACAAAAGTGTTTTGCCCGGTCTGCCGGAATCGTAAAAAGCGATGACATTCGGTCTACCGGGTACGACTTCCTCATAAAAGACCTGCAACCCCATATCGCGTAAATAATCTGCGACAAATAGTGCCACTCGCTCTTCATTCGCACCGGCCTGTTCGGGCCGAAACACACTCGGGATTCTGACTAGCTCCTGCGTAAGGCGCACAACTTCCTGCTCGTCAACAAAGGATATCACCTGATTCATCCGACAATCCTCTCCTCTGCATCCATTTATGTAACACCTATTTCTGGCTATAACTGCGATGTGACGGCAGACCCCCTGCTTCCTCTGCGTGCTTCACTGCCTGAATGACTGCTTCTGCCAGTACATCTGCTGATAACGCGCCGACCAAATCCACGCTTGTCTCTACCTCGCCTGTCGCCACTGCAAAGATCGTATCTCCATCGTACATGGTATGGATCGGCCGGATCGTACGGGCAAGCCCGTCGTGAGCCATTTGTGCCACCTTCTTTGCTTCCACTTTGGACAAACGGGCATTGCTCGCGACCACCGCAATCGTCGTGTTCGTACCCGGCGGGATTGGTGAAAAAGCATGCTGGCGCATGATATCGATGCTATCTCGAATGTTCCCCTGCTCATCTCTCGGCCCTGCGAGGATCGTGCCTGAATGTGGATCTACGACATGACCGACAGCATTAACAGCGACGATTGCGCCTATGATCAGCCCATTTGGCAGCGTGATGGAAGCAGTGCCCAACCCACTTTTCATGGCATTCCCAAATCCATTCAGCTTGCCTACTGACGCACCTGTACCAGCACCGACATTTCCTTGTGCAACCGTCTCACGGCTCGCCGCCTGCGCTGCCTCATAGCCCATTTGCCGATCCGGACGAACACGGTAGTCACCTACTGCCAAGTCGAATAAGACTGCCGCAGGCACGATGGGAACGACTCCATAGCCGACATCCAGCCCGATTCCTTTCTCCTCTAAATACTGCATGACACCCGTAGCCGCATCCAGTCCGTATGCGCTGCCGCCAGAAAGGCAAATCGCATGGACGACACTGACCAGATTGACCGGGTCCAATAGGTCCGTCTCGCGGGTGCCCGGGGCAGAACCCCGGACATCCACACCGCAAACAGACGGCTTTTCAAGCATAATCACGCTGCAGCCTGTTAACGTTTCTTCGTTTTGTGCATGCCCGACGAGAACGCCGGGTACATCGACAATCGTTCCAGTCATTATAAGTCTCCTGAAATTTTCGATTTTTGTCTGCCTGCTGAGCCCAATTTCTTCCAAGCTGCAACGACAGCCAATGTAACAATGACAGAAACAATTGCTTCTGGTAAGCCACTCGTGATCGCAACTGTTGTCGCAACACCGAGCGTCATGTAGCCACGGATGACTGCCATGCCCAATACTAAAATCGTGTTCGTCATCGCCCCGATAAAGCCAGCAGCGCCAATCGCCAAGTACTGGTTGATGTTTTTCAGCCCGACATAGGTCAAATAGGCCGTCACTCCAATGAATAGCCTTGGAAGGATGGCTACAAGCGGATCTTTAAACAACGGGACGGTGGCATTTAAGAAAGAAGAGACTCCAAAAATAAGACCAATGATCATACCAACGCCCCAGCCCTCCATAATGCCCCCGATGACTGCCGGGATGTGCATAATGGTGGCATTGCCCGCTGCGGTCGGAACTGGAATGTAGCCGAGACGTGTCACCCCGAGCAAAATCGCTATCGCTCCCAGAACGCCTGCAATGACAATCTTGCGAACGGTCAAGCCTTTTTCCATGCATACTCCTCCTTTGACGAGATTTATGTGGAATCCCCTAAGTGGGCGAGTTCCCGCTATTCCCCATTACCATGGTATGGCGAGCATGACAGCAGAGATGACAATGCTTACAATCAGCGCTGCGTAGTCTTTGCCTACAGCCTTGTACTGGGTGTACTTGGTCCGTGCTGCTCCTGGTACGTAGCATCTGGCTTCCATCGCCAAAATCAGATCCTCTGCTCTGGAAAGCGCCACGTTAAACAGCGGAATGATGATGGGAAACATGTCTTTTGTTCTCTGTACGATCCGCCACCATTCGCCCGTACCGAAATCAGCGCCTCGGGATGCTTGTGCTTTCATCATTTTTTCCATCTCCATCGCGAATGTAGGCACAAAGCGAACCGCAATCGTGATGATCAATGCAAATGCATGCACCGGAAATTTCACTTTTTCCAAGGGTCCCAGCAGCCGCTCCATGCCATGCGTGAGCTCAGTCGTCGAAGTGCTCAGCGTAAGTACACTCGATAAGAAGATCACTTCCACAAAGCGCATGGCGGATACGATGACCAGCCGAACACTCTCACTTGTAATCGTGACGAAGCCGTACTTCAAATAGACGGTGCCGCCATTGAATACCTCACCGTAAAAAAGCAGCTGCATGATTGCCAAAATAATGATAAAAGGAACAGCAGGCTTGATCCCGGATATGCCGTAATGCAGGGGAATCTTCGAGATTTGAAACATCCAGATGCAAATCGCTAAAGCAAACAGGTTACCTACGTATGTATCGCAGATGGCAATTGCCAGGATGAGAATGACGAAAGCACCTAGCTTGAAGCGAGGATCGAGACGATGAACGACAGAAGCAGTGGGCAAATATTGACCGATGGTAATATTGCGTGTCAATTCAAATTCTGCTGACATGTGGACCCCCTCCTTAGCGGTTCATCAGTTTCAAAATTTCAGTCGCCGTCTCTTCGGGTAAATAAGCACTTGGGTCGATGCTGTAGCCGTGTTCGCGCAGTCTGTATAAAATATCAACCGATTCAGGTGTCCCGATGTGATGCTGGCGCAGCAATTCCTGATTGCCAAAAATTTGTCGCGGTGTACCTTCACAGACGGATGTGCCATTTGCCATGACGTAGACGCGATCAGCGAGCTTCGCGACCTCTTCCATATTGTGCGAGACAAAAATCACCGTTAGTTTTTCTTCGCGATTGAGACTACGGATACGATCCAATAGTTCAAGGCGAGAGCGTGGGTCCAGCCCTGCCGTCGGCTCATCAAGGACAAGAACCTTAGGCTGCAAGGAAAGAACTCCGGCCAGTGCCACCTTGCGCTTCTGTCCACCACTCAAGGCGAATGTAGGACGATCCTTCATCTCCTGAAACGAGAGTCCGACCAGATCCATCGCCCATTGAACACGTCGCCTTACTTCCTCTAGCGGCAGCCCCATCCGAAACGGTCCGTAGGCCACATCATCGCCGACCAGCTTTTCAAACAGTTGGTCCTCCGGGTTTTGAAAGACTAGCCCTACTTGTCGGCGCAGCGTACGAATATCAATCTTGGGTGAAGATACATCCATTCCATTTACGATGACCGTGCCAGTCTGTGGGCGTATGAGGCCATTAAAATGCTGGATCAAGGTCGACTTTCCCGAGCCTGTATGACCGATGATCGCCAAGCATTCGCCCTCTTCCACCTGAATGCTCACCTGATCCAATGCACGATGTTCGAGTGGCGTTCCCTGCATGTAGACATGAGAAAGATTCTGCACATTTACGATCGGTTGCGTCATGAACCACTCGCCTCCGCTTGTCTGACGTATAGACGATTAACCTCCGCCACCACTTCCTCATTGTGGATGAGATCTGGTGAAAATGCGCTATATTCGGAGTGAACGAGATGAGCAATCCGACTCGCGTCTGGCACATCCAGATGCAGCTCGCGAAGTCTCTCCTGATGAGAGAACACTTCACGCGGAGTGCCCGCAAGTACAATCTTCCCCCCCTCCATCACGATGACGCGATCTGCTTCTGCTACCTCTGACATGTGATGCGTCACCGTGACGATCGTCATCCCTTCGCGGTGCAGCTTGCGAACGACTGCCAGTATGTCCTGTCTGCCGTAGCTGTCCAGCATACTCGTCGCTTCATCCATGACGAGGCACTGCGGCTTCATAGCGAGTATCCCCGCTATCGCAATCCGCTGTTTTTGTCCCCCTGACAAATGATGTGGCGGTCGATGGCGAAAAGCACTCATACCCACTGCCTCCAGGGCAAAATCAACCCGTTCTTTCATTTCTTCAGCAGATGTACCGATGTTTTCTAATCCGAAGGCAACATCGTCCTCTACAATGGTCGCGACAATCTGATTGTCAGGGTGCTGAAAAACCATCCCCACCCGACTTCTCACTTCATGAATCCGCTGTTTTTCTCGCGTGTTGATTCCGTTAACGATCACATCGCCTTCTTTAGGAGTCAAAATGCCATTGAGATGCTTGGACAGGGTTGACTTACCGGACCCATTATGTCCAATGATGGCCACGTACTCTCCAGGAAACACTTCGAGGGAGACATTTTGCAGGACAGGAATTTGTTGATCTTGGTTCACCTGATAGGCAAACGAGACATTTTCTACACGAATGATCGGTTGAGTTGTCATGCTCTCCCCTCGCTTCTTCGTAAAAGTCGTATGTGTCATCCAAAAATAAGCAACTACCATGCCACATGATTATGTTTTTAATTTTCTGTAAATTCAACAATTAAATAAGTAACGATGTTGCAAAAATGCATCACCTATGTTGCAACCGCATCAATTCTACAGTCTTTCGTAGCGCTTCATTTTTCTCCACAGCGTAGAGCGATCCATTCCCAAAATCTTCGCCGCTTCGCCCTTATTTCCCTTTGTTTCCAGCAAAGCCTTTCGGATGACTTCTGCTTCTCTCTCGTCTTGGTCTTGGAATGCTTGTCGCTGAATCAACTTTTTGGCGAAAAAAGCGGTATCGTCCTTGCCAAGTTTGTCATTTTTACAAAGCAAGACCATTCTTTCAACCACATTGCGTAGTTCACGTACGTTTCCGGGCCAATCATATTGCTTGAGAACATGGAAAACAGCTTCATCTACCCTCAGATGCTTTTTATCTCCTCGTTCCGTGATTTCTCCCATGATCGACGCTACCAGTAGTGGAATATCTTCTATCCGTTCTCGCAAAGGAGGCAGCTCCAGCGTCAACACATTCAATCGGAAGTAAAGGTCCGAGCGAAACAGCTTTTCTTCTACCAGCCGCTCCAAATCCCGATTGGTTGCCGCAATGATTCTCACATCGACCGGGACGATACGCTCTCCGCTTATTCGGCGTACTTTTTTCTCCTGTAAAATGCGGAGTAGCAACGCCTGGATCGGGATCGACATCTCGCCGATTTCATCGAGAAACAGGGTACCTCCGTGGGCTAATTCGAACAGGCCTGGCTTGCCACCTTTTCGCGCACCGGTAAAAGCACCCTCCTCGTAGCCAAACAGCTCACTTTCCAATAAATTGCCGGGGAGAGCTGCACAATTGACAGGGATAAATGGTCCGGTTGCTCGTTGGCTGCTCAAATGAATCCCTTGGGCGAACAGTTCTTTGCCGGTTCCGGTCTCTCCCTGGATGAGAACAGTCGCATCTGTCCGCGCGAAGGTTTCCGCCCAGTCCTTCGCCTCCCGGATCACAGAAGATTGTCCAATGATATCCTCCAAACGAAATTTGGCTTCCAGACCGCTCTCCATGCTTTGCTTGCGAATGCGCATCTCCATTTTTTGTATGTCGGTGATTTCCTTAAAGGTGGATACAGCTCCAACGATCTCTCCATCCACAACAATAGGCAAACGGTTGATGATGATTTGGCGATTCAGGATCGTAGCGATGTCCCCGATCTCTTTTTTTCCTGTCGCCAAAATTCTCAGCATATCCGAATGGGGAATGTAACGGGTAATTTTTTCTCCGATGATATTGCCTGGCAGACCGAGTATTTCCATCGCATTTTTGTTGACCCAAATAATTGTGGAATTCCGATCGACAGCGATGATCCCGTCGTGGGAAGCATCCAGAATCGCCTGGATGTGGGTGTCATTAATCATTTGCCTGGCTCTCCTTCTTCGGCATGCTCAAGCATGACTGCAACTTCCGGTGCCGGTCTTCTGGCACGGCGCTTCTTTCGTTTCTTTTTCCGCAAAACAAAAATGGACGTGAGCATCAGCGCAAGTATGACGAGTTCGAATGGTTGTGCCAGCTTCGCAGAAGTCCAGCCACTCATGCCCAGCAAGTGAAAAATAACTGCTATGTAGAGAAGGATCGACGCTAGATTTTGAGCTTTCACCTGGCTCACCTCTGCTTTTATTTGCTCGTTAGGTAAATAATTCGACGATCATCTGATCTGTTATCTCGCTTTTTGAGTAATAGCGGACTGTTATCCCATGTTCTTTTGCATACTCAATTTCTTTTTTCGTGCTGCTGCCAATATAGCCATCTACGTCGATAACAAAAATCTCGTCGGACATATCCATTTTTCGAAAGTGAATGTCAGCGAGTAGCTCCGCTTGCTGATCCGATATCTCATTACCTTCATTTTTGCCCCCTTGATTTTTTCGCAATAATCTGACTCTGATACGACGAAAAACTCCCGTGGAGCCGTGAACATAGCTCCACAGGAGAGTTGGTTCTTGTTGTCTTTCGATTAGATAGGGAGCAGCTCTACCGTTTCTTTGCTCTCCAAATCCTTTACCATGTCGAGCCACGCCTGCGGCTTTTGCGGGAGGACTGCATAATAACGCTTCAAGAAAGTGACGATCAGCTCAGCTTCGAGCGTCGTTTGCTCTTCGTTTGTCGGCATGAAGCCCAAATCGAGTCCGGATACCGCTTCGCCGTCATTTTGCCAGGATGGGTGAACATATGTAAAATTCGTACGTTTGTAGCCCAGATGAGAGAGTACTTCGCGGCGCACGAATGGGTCCATTGGCTTGATTCCGCCAAAGCCGTGCTCTTCTACGCGATATGGATCATAGATTTCTGCAAACATACCGTACAGCTCTTTACCGTTTGCAGCAGCCAATGCGAGAAGATCCTTTTGGCGCTCTCTTGCCAGAAAACGTCCAACGCCTAGTCCTTCACGACCAATGATGGTGAAGTCGGTCATCGCTACGTTCATATCTGTGTAGTAACGGTATTCGGTAGCGCCCACGACTTCTCCTTCGTGTACGGCTACAAATACGCGAATACCCGGGTCTTCCAGTGGTTCTCTCCACAGGTCGTAATCCAGTACTTCCTCTGGTGGGAATACCTCTTGCATCAAACGATGCATTTTCGCGAACAACGGGTTGTCAATATGTTGAATACGTACGAATTCCATGAGTCAAATCCCCTCTCGATCAAATATGTCAGAAAAACATACTAGAGCTGCTGCTGAAATGGATTTTTCCATTCCATGAGCGTCGCGTAGTTGCGCGACTCCTCGTCTTCCAAATAGTCAACCACGACCTGAACAGGTGTGCGGCCGCAGCGCATAAGGAACGTAATCACCGGGTCTCTTACTTCCCCTGTCAATACACGCTCCAAATACTGCTCGGGTGTCCATTGGTCTGCATAGCGCCCATATCCTGGCATGCGACCTCCGCCGAGCAATCTTTTCAGTCCTTTTTGTACGACCAGCTCATACATCGCTTGCATCATTTGCTGACCCAATCCCAGCTTACGGAAGTTGGGGCGTATGCAAATATCCACAATATACAATGTATCCCCCTGCGGATCGTGATTTCGGATATAACCGCTGTCCGTGATATCCTCCCACTTGTGTTCCGGATGGGCGGGATCAAACTTCACGAGCAATCCCGTCATCGAACCTGCCAAAACACCGTCCACTTCGACACAAATGGCGCCTTCCGGGAACAGCGTAATGTGGTTCGTCAGCTGCTCCTGATTCCACCATAGCTCAGACGGAAACGGCGGCGGGAAGCTCTCCGCCTGAATTTGAATCAATTCGAAAAAGTCTGAGCGATTGTAGTTGCGAAGAACGGCTTTGCGTGGCTTGTCCCCTTCAAATACATACAGCTCTTTTCTGTACATATTCATCCTCCTGCTGTCCAAATCAAGATGAAACACTTATTTCCAATCTGTATACAAATCCGTGCGTCGGTCGCGCCACGTCGTTACGGAGCCTTTTTCGCGCACGTCGTAAAGCAGCTGGATATCCAGATCAGCCGTTACCAGCATGTCGTGGTTGATCTCCCCTTCTGCAAGAACGCCTCGAGGAGGGAACGGAACATCGTTTGGCGTCAAAATCGCTGCTTGTCCGAAGTTCGCACGCATGAAATCAACCGTTGGCAGAGAGCCTACTGTACCTGTCAGCACGACATACACCTGGTTCTCGATCGTCCGGGCGTGGCTGGTATAGCGTACGCGGTGGAAAGCGTGGCGATCATCTGTGCAGGATGGGCAGAAAATAACGTCTGCTCCACGCGCTTTTGCGATTCGCACCCACTCAGGGAACTCAATGTCGTAGCAGATGATCATCGCTACTTTTCCTTTGTCCGTCTCAAAAATTTGCAACGAGTCTCCCGCGCCCATGTTCCAGCCTTTTACTTCCCATGGCGTGATATGGATTTTTTTCTGCTGGCCTACTCGTCCATCCGGGTAGAACAGAAAAGCTGTATTGTAAAGCTTGCCGTTTTCTTCAATGATGTGGGTTCCACCAATCAGATGCATGTCATATTTGGCTGCAAGCGAGCGAAACAGCTCGACATAACGGTCAGTAAATGACGGCAATGCTGTGATCGGGAGCGCATTCCCTTGTTCGTCTCCAATTGACATGAGCTGCGTCGTAAACAGTTCTGGGAACAGAAGAAATTCTGTATCGTACTCTTGCGCGTTTTTCACGTAGTGTTCAACTTGGTTCGCGAAGTCTTCAAAGCTATGTATGGTATGCAGGTGGTACTGCACAGCGGAAACACGCATTTTCATGCCATTCTCCCTTTCTCATTTCTGAATTGAACCTCTAAGACTAAAATATATCAAAAACAGTCTGTAAAGTCTCGCCTTCTGGTGTATGAAAAAAGTCGCCTATCCGCTTAGACAGGCGACTTTTCCGATTACTGGTCGTTGCTCATGCGCCAAACCGTTTTGTAGAGCAGCTCTGTTCCGAGTGCAATATCTTCATAGGCGGAATATTCCTGCGGATTATGGCTGATACCGTCCTTGCAGCGGACAAAAATCATTCCGTAATCACATACGTACGAGAGTGCTAGAGCATCATGGAAAGGACCACTCATCAGTTCGCGTACGGATGCACCGAGCTTGCTGCCCTCCTCATGCATGATCGCCTTGATCCAGTCTGCGCAGTAACGCGGGTCACTATTTGTATCTTCGGTTATGGTATATTGCAATCCACCTTCTACGGCAGCTAGCTCGATCGCCTCACGCAATGCTTGTTCACGCTCATCCCGACGGTTCAAATCGATATCCCGCAAGTCAATCGAGAAACGTACCCGCTCCGGAATGATGTTGCGCGAATCCGGGAAAACCTCCAAATGACCCACTGTACCGACTGTTGGAGCTTTTGGATCGAGCTTTGCCAGCTCGTTCACAGCCAGGATCACTTTCGCCGCGCCGACTAGCGCGTCCTTGCGCATTGGCATCGGTACTGATCCTGCATGCCCGGCAAAGCCAGTCAGCTCCACCGTCCACCACAATGGCCCGGATATCGCCGACACGATTCCGATCGCCTCCTTGGCATCATCGAGAATCGGTCCCTGCTCAATATGCAGCTCCAGATAGGCGCCAATGCTGCCTTTCGGATAAATTGAGGCCTCCAAACAGTCTGGGTCACAGCCAAAATCAATCAGTGCTTGCCTGCGTGTGATGCCATTTTTATCAGTCCTCTCCAAGTCCGTCGGGTCCAGCATCCCGAGAATACCCTTGGAGCCAAACAACCCTTTTTGAAACCGGCATCCCTCTTCGTCACAGAAGGCAACGACTTCAATCGGTTGAGAGGGCACGATCCCTTGCTCACCTAACGTCTGAACGACCTCCAGTCCCCCCAATACACCGATCACACCATCATACTGCCCTCCGTACGGCTGTGAGTCGATATGTGAGCCAATCATCAGAATCGGAGCCTGGTCATCCCTCCCAGCCATCCGACCAATTAGATTGCCAAAGTCATCAATCCTGGTCTGAAGGCCTGCCTCTTCCATCCAGCTGCGCACCAGCTCCACACCAGCCCGATCTTCTGCGGACAAAGCGAGCCGACATACGCCCGTTTCACCGATTTTCCCGATTTGCGCCAATTGCTCGATTCGTTTTTGCAGCCGCTCTTCGTTGATTGTGAGCCTTCTTGCTTTTACGTTCATGACTGTAAGACCTCCTCATCTTGCCGTTGATAGACAAGCTCCCCATCCACAATCGTTTTGTCCACGCGCAGTTCCTTGATACGATCTGATGGTGTTGCCAAAATATCGCCGTCCAGCACTACGAGATCAGCCAGCTTTCCAGCCTCAATACTTCCTTTAATCCCCTCCTCAAAACTGGCGTACGCTCCATTCCAGGTGAACATGCGAATCGCTTCCATGATGCTGACCCGCTGATTGGTGCCCACATCCTGACCTGTTTTGCTCATGCGATTCACGGCTGCATGAATGCCGAGCAACGGGTTGAAATCCGTCACAGGACTATCCGACGCTCCGGCAGCAATGATCCCCGCATCAAACTGGTCCCTCGCCGGAAACATATGCCCGGCTCGCTCACCGATATTTTTCACGTAGGAATCGCCGTGATCGTAGATAAAAGCAGGATTCGGAATCGGAACGACACCTAGGCGGGCCATTCTCGCCAAGAGATCAGGTGTTGAAACACCAGCGTGTTCAATCCGGTGTCGGTGGTTCTCGCGCGGATGTGCTTCTAGTGCAGCTTCAAAGCAATTCAGCAGCATGTCAATCGCTCGATCTCCCTGGGCATGAGCGGTAATTTGAAAGCCAGCTGCATGTGCCTCTCCCAAAATGGTATTCAACTCGTCCTGCTCATAGTAGAGAATTCCGTAATCATCTGGTCTGCTGGTGAACGGCTCACGCATTGCCATTGTAGGCGCAATGCTTGCTCCATCGGTAAACACTTTGGCTGGCCCAATACGGAAGCGAGCATCACCCGTACCTGTCACCATCCCTGCATCGATCATTTTTCGGACGAAATCATCGGATTGGTTCAGCGCGCAAACCATAGCGTAGATGCGAACTTTTACATCTCCTGCTTGTACTGCTTTTTGCATGGCCCGATAGTTATGCGCTCCGTATCCTCCTGCATCATGGACACTCGTAATGCCCGCAGCAACAAAGTCTTCCGAAGCCAACCGCAATCCATGCTTGTACTCGTCTTCCGTGAAGGCAGCTTTTTCAAACATTTTCATATGTGCTGTTTCGATGAGAAATCCGGTTAGCTCACCATTGTTATCACGATCAATACGTCCGCCTTGGGGATCAGCTGTGTCTCGGTCGTATCCCGCTATGGCAAGCGCTCTGCTATTCACGACAGAGTGATGAGCACACGTCCTCATGACAAAAACAGGATGCGCAGTCGTCACTTCATCCAGCTCGGCAAGGGTCGGATAGCGTTGTTCGATCATCAGATTTTCATCAAAGCCGCACGCCCTCACCCATTCTCCAGCGGGAGTTTTGTCAGCTTGCTCTTTTAGTGCGGCGAGCAGCTCTTCGATCGAACGGATTTTCCTCGCCTTGCAATCAACCCCCAGCTTGTTGGTACCGTAAATCGTAATATGCAGATGGGCATCAATAAAGCCAGGCAAGAGACTCTTCCCTTGCAAATCAATGACTTTGGTATGCGATTGAATCAACTGTTTCACATCCTCACTGGACCCGACAGCAAGGATGCGATTCCCTCTGACTGCGACTGCCTCTGCCACCCGATTTTGTTGATCTACCGTGATCACTTGTCCATTCAGAAAAACGGTATCTGCCATTTTACTTCCTCCTCTAGGAAACGTTTATTATAGTGTGGGTGTCCCTTCTGTGTTGGTCGCATGACGATTCAGTATGGGAAGGTTCCTCGTCACAAATGTCACAGCAAACATCACAACAAGATTGACTAGCAAAGCCACAACGCCAATATTCAAGTCTTTGATCACAGATGGCCAATTCGGGAACATCGTCGCAATCGTCACCTGGAAGATCGTCACATACGCAACGGTCGACACCCCACATAAGATCCCGGCGAATGCTCCGTATTTATTCACCCACGGCTGTGGGGAGAGACTGAAAAGCAATGCCGGAAATAGCTGAGTGACCAAGCTATAGCCCATCAATAGCAACGTAACGAGCGTATCTCCCCCACTCAACGTAAAGTAGAGCGAGATCAACGAGATGACAGGCACTAGACATTTGGCAATCCGGGCGATTTGTACATCCATTGTGTTTGGTGCCAGAACTTTATACACATTTTTCGCCAATAGCGTCGCTCCTGTCATCAGAAGCATCGAGCCTGGTACGAGTGCCGTCAGCAAGCCTGCTGCTCCAATGATCCCGACTACCCACGGATCGAAGGTTTGCAGGGAAAGTCGAAGCAAGGAAAGATCGCCATCTGCCCCTTTTAATCCAGGCACTTGTAGAATTGCAGTAAAACCGACAAAGAACACAAACAGCAGCATTAAGGTATAGAGCGGCAGCATGACCGTATTTTTGCGAAATACATTTTCATTTTTCGCCGAAAAAACAGAGCCGAACGTATGCGGCCACATGTAAAATCCGAATACCGTGACCAGCACCGTGGAGATGTACCAGGAGATGCTCAAGCCCTCTTCCGGGAACGTCAAGAAACCTGGATTGGAGGCTTGTACCGCTTCAAACATTGGCTGAATGCCCCCGTAGTAATGAAAGGGAAGGTAGAGACCAAGGAAGACTACGACAACGAAGATCATGATGTCTTTGATCGCAGCCGTCCATGCCGAACCGTGAATCCCTGAGATCATAACGTAAATCGTCACAGCAATGACCCCGAGCCAGATCGCCGCAGCGGGCGAGATGGAACCGTAGGAAGCTTCTGATACGATGATCCCCAAGCCTTTGAATTGCAGGACGAGGTAAGGAATAATCGCAATGACCCCTACCGCTGCCACCAAAATGCCGAGTAACGGACTCTTGTACTTGCTCACAAAGAAATCGGATTGGGAGACGAGCTTGTGTTCTTTGGCATACCGCCAGATCGGTGGCAGCAGCCAGTAGGAAATAACATATGCGAGGGAGATGTACGAGAGAACGTAATAGGATGGCGCCCCTTTGGAGTACGCCCAGCCACTTCCTCCCAAAAAGGTGAATGTCGTATAGATTTCGCCTGCTACCAGTAAGAAAATAAAGATCGAACCGAATCCTCTCCCCCCAACTGTCCACTGTTCCATGTTCATGTCTTTTCCTCGTTGTGCACGAATGCCGGAGTAGAAGGATAGCAGTAAAAACGCAAAAATGATGATCAGGGCGATATTCATGAGCGATCCTCCTTCGTGGCAGGGTCGATTTTGTTTAAGAACGCCATGATGACGGAGGTTAAGACGACCCAAAGGACGATCCAAAACAGGACAAACGGCATACCCAACACGTATGGCTCGACTCGATTCACAAACGGAATTCCTCCCAGCATCCCAATGAACGGCAGTACCCCAAGCCAATCCCTCGCTTTCATGCGACTCCCCCCAGTTTGCTCGTTTTGTCCCATTGCCTGTACACAGCATGGACATGTACATTAGTATTATCTAAAAATTCGATCATTTCCTTTGTTCACTTGGCTAGAAAACAGAGCAAGGTTTTGTACAGATAGCTAAAAGCTAGTAAAGGCGTGGTGAGCGTATTGATTACTGTCCGTGAGCTTATACAAGTCGGGGGCTTTGATGATTCGGCCGTACTTGCAGGTGAAGCATTTCTGGACAAGGAGCTGCTTGGCGTCACTTCGTTCGACTCTCCCGATGGCCACAGGTGGCTTCGTCCTGGTGAATTCGTCCTTACGACAGGCTTTCCGTTTCTTTCTCATCAAAAAACTTGTGCGAAGCGGCTGATTACGCTCATCGATGAACTGGTCGAAATCGGCACTCCCGGCCTTGCCGTCAAACTAGGGCGATACATCGAGGCTATTCCAGAAGACGTGATTACCCACGCAACCAAACACGCATTTCCGATTTTATCCTTTCCGATGGATAAAGCATGGTCAGATGTCATCGTCCCGGTTGTTCAATACATCAATGACAAGCAACGCATCGAACTGGACCGTACCCATGCCATATATGAAAGGTTTCATCACTACTTGACGGGAGGAGAACCGATCTCTACCTTGGCGGATTTACTGTTTGATATCCTTCACGCTCCCGTCTCTATCCAGGTTCCTCATCTCAAATGGAAATGGGATTCCTCCCCCACCCAGTTACCTGAAGACCTTTCATGGGACAAGCTCTATGGTCAGCGCGCTCCGGTTAGACTGACACATGAACCTCTTAGCAGACTGAATGAAGGTCCGCATATCCGCTGGCTGCTCCAAGACCAAATCGTGCAAGGAGCCATCGTCATTGGGCAGATTGAGCGAGATCTGTACACGTGGGAAAAGGTCGCCATCGAGCAAAGTGCCGCCCTCTTGTCACTGGAGATGCAGCGGCAACGGGCCATTCATGAGACTCTTCAACGTTTCCGCAACGATTTCTTGCAACAGCTCGTCACTGGGCAGATTCCTTCCTATGATGTGCTGATTCGAAAGACAAATGAAGTAGGCTGGGAAATTTCTGATCACTATATCGCGATGATCGTAAGCATCTCACCCCACGACAAAACAGGGATGGAAATTTGGCAAGAGAACCACTATCTGCTGGACGCATTGCGGAGCTTGGTTTCTTCAAACGAGGCGATTCTGTATGGATTGGATCAAGAAAATCGCGTTCTATTGCTCGTGCCTATGCCAGATCCAGTCTGTACGGAAACGATCCTGCAATGGCTGCATGAGCAGTGCTTGAAGCTCATCTCCACTAAGCTGCACCAGCCAGTTTTTGCAGGAATAGGGCGATTTCATCCGCATCGGGAAGGCATCGTCCGTAGTTATCGCGAAGCACTGATCAGCTTTCGAACAGCTCTACAATCTGTTAATTCAACGGTTGAACCTATGTTTTGCTTGAAAAGCTTTCACACCCTAGGGCTCGAACGAATTATGTATGCAGACGACCCTGCCACGGAAGCCCAAGCTTTCTCGGATGAATGTCTGGGAAAAATTCAAAGCTATGATCGCGAAAAAAATGGACAGCTCCTGCAAACCCTGCAAGTCTTTTTACAAGCAGATGGCAATTACACGGAAGCAGCACGTCGTTTGTTTGTCCATAAAAATACAATCAAATACCGCATACAGCTCATCCGGGAATGGACAGGATTAAATGCGGAAAACGGACACGATCAAATGCTTCTTCGCATAGCGATGACTGCACATGTCATTGGGCATCGCCCCTAATCTTGGTATAATAAAAGGGAAAGCCAGGTAGGAGGAACAGCAGATGAACGAGTGGTTGAACAAACCCGTGAAAACGATACAAAGACCGAAGAAACGAGGCACGGTAGAATACATAGATGATCAGTATATCGTCGTGTTCTTTACTTTGCCGCGAAAAGAGCGCGTCATTTTTTCGAGTAAGGAAGCATTCCTCAGTAAGGTAGAGTTCGTAGAAGACACCACTTCTTCGCCATCATGAGAAAAAGCCCTTGAACTTCAGCACGGTTTGTGCGAAGCCAAGGGCTTTTTTATGTGTATCAAGCTTACGCGTAATGCTCTGCCTGCAGGCGCTTGATTTCATCGCTATCCAGGTACTCGTCATACGTCATCATCTTATCAATGACACCCTTCGGCGTGAACTCAATGATCCGGTTCGCAATCGTTTGTACGAACTGGTGGTCATGAGATACGAACAGAAGTGTACCGTCGAAGTCAATCAAGCCGTTGTTCAGAGCAGTAATAGATTCTAGATCCAAGTGGTTCGTCGGTTCGTCCATGATCAATACGTTGGCACTAGCCAGCATCATCTTGGACAGCATGCAGCGAACCTTTTCTCCCCCGGACAATACGTTCGCTTTTTTCAGCGCTTCATCTCCAGAGAACAGCATGCGACCAAGGAATCCACGAATGAATGTCTCGTCTTGATCTTTGGAGTATTGGCGCAGCCAGTCAACGAGGCTTAAGTCCGAACTGAAGTATTCCGCGTTGTCTTTCGGGAAGTACGCTTGGGAAGTCGTAACGCCCCATTCGAAAGAACCGCTGTCAGGTTGAACTTCACCCATCAAAATTTGGAAGAAGGTCGTTTTTGCCAGCTCATTCGGTCCAACAAAAGCAACTTTGTCCCCTTTGTTAATGGTGAGGTGGAGGTTTTCAAACAGCTTTTCGCCTTCAACCGTTTTGCTCAAGCCTTCGATTGCTACGAGGTTTTTACCCGCTTCACGCTCTGGCTTGAAGTTGATGAACGGATACTTACGGCTGGATGGACGAATGTCATCCAACGTAATTTTCTCCAACAGCTTTTTACGCGAAGTCGCCTGCTTGGACTTGGAAGCATTGGCGGAGAAACGCGCGATAAACTCTTGCAGTTCCTTCATTTTTTCTTCTTTCTTCTTATTCTGATCACGAACCATTTTCAGTGCCAATTGGCTGGATTCGTACCAGAAATCGTAGTTACCTACGTACATTTGAATCTTACCGAAGTCGATATCCGCGATGTGCGTGCAAACCTTGTTCAGGAAGTGACGGTCATGGGATACGACGATAACGGTGTTTTCATAGTCTGCCAGGAAATTCTCCAACCAGCGAATCGACTCGATGTCCAAGTGGTTCGTCGGCTCATCCAACAGCAGGATGTGTGGATTACCGAACAGCGCTTGAGCCAACAGAACACGCACCTTCTCTGAACCAGAGAGGTCCTTCATCAGCTTGTCGTGAAGGTCAGTCGAGATACCCAAACCGATCAGCAAGCTAGCCGCATCTGCTTCCGCCATCCAGCCGTTCAGCTCTTCGAATTCTCCCTCTAATTGGGACGCGCGATTGCCGTCCTCTTCAGAGAAATCTTCTTTCATGTAAAGAGCGGTTTTCTCTTCCATGATTTGGAACAGGCGCTCATGACCCATAATAACTGTTTTCAACACTTCGTACTCGTCGAATTCAAAGTGGTTCTGCTTTAATACAGCGATACGCTCGCCCGGTGTCACCGAAACGTGACCGCTCGTCGGCTCGATCTCTCCGGAGAGGATCTTTACGAAGGTAGACTTCCCTGCACCGTTCGCACCGATGAGGCCGTAACAGTTACCCGGGGTAAACTTAATGGATACATCTTCAAACAGTGCGCGCTTGCCGTAGCGCAGCGTCACGTTCTGAGTGCTTATCATCGTCGCAATACCTGCCTTTTTTGAATCGTTCAAACACTTATCTTACCAGAGATGACCTCATTTTGCAAAAGATAAACGTTTTGTGTCCCAGCAAAAAATACCTGATTCATGAAATTGATTTTGGCAGGGAAAACTACCAGGGCAATCCAGTGGGAAGGAGGCGTAAGAATTGTCCAAGCACAATGGTGTCAAAAATGAGATGGGAAAGAAAGAAAACCCGTCACAAACAAGGACTTCCAACACAATCAGCAAAGAACAGACACGTTCAAAGCAACGTGGTGAGTAAACTGTCAACGTCACTCAAAAACCGGCCTGCAACCTATGCAGACCGGTTTATTTGCGATCGTTATAATCAAACACTTACCTGCAACGGAATGAGTGCAGGAGTATGTGTCTGGAGAGGCTGTGACTCCACATAGATCGAAACATTGTGTAAGGTCACATAAACGGTACTTTGCTCTTCTACATTCAATTCCATAAACCGCTGCCTGCTCATCTCGGCCTCGAACACCTCATCTGTGTCTAAACGCTTCAGGTCTAGGCGAACGATCGGACCCAAGAGTGAAATATGGTTGATCTGGGCTTGAACGGATCTGGCAGATGTACCCTCCGGCGGACGTAACGAAATCTCTACGTCATGAGGCCGCATGTATCCTACAGCAGGAGCCTCCACCGCTTTATCCTTCCAATCTGTCTCGAACTCCGCCTCACCCAGCTTGATTTTGCCATTTTGGATTCGTCCGTGAAACAGATTCACCCGCCCCAAAAAGCTGTAGACGAACGGATTTGCCGGATGATGATAGATTTCTTCGGGCGAGCCAACCTGTTCGACTCGCCCTTCATTCATCACGACGACCTGATCAGCCAACTCCATCGCTTCTTCCTGATCGTGCGTCACGAACAAGATGGTCAGGCCGAGCTTCGCGTGAAGATGACGGAGCCAACGACGCAGCTCCTGCCTCACTTTCGTATCCAAAGCGCCAAACGGTTCATCCAACAGCAAAAATTTTGGTTCAACAGCCAACGCTCTCGCCAATGCAACACGCTGGCGCTGTCCACCCGATAGCTGAGAAGGATAGCGATGTGCCAGACCATCTAGCTGAACGAGCTTCAACAGCGAATGAACCTTTTCACGAATTTCTTCCTTACTCGGTCGCGTTTTGCGGGATCGCACTGACAGCCCAAACGCAATGTTGTCAAAAATATTCATATGCCGAAACAGAGCGTAATGCTGAAAAACAAAACCAACCTGCCGTTCGCGTACATCGCGGTTCGTATTATCCTCTCCGTGAAAGAGGATGCTCCCCTCCTGCGGTTGCTCGAGTCCAGCGATGAGACGCAAGAGCGTCGTCTTTCCCGATCCAGAAGGCCCGAGAAGAGCTACGAGCTCGCCTTCCGGGATTTGCAGGTTCACATTTTTCAGCGCCGTAAAGCTTTTGTACGACTTCGTAATGTTCACTACCTCGATACTCATCCGGCTCTCTCTCCTGACACGTCGTAGTGTTGTTCCTCATCCAGCTTTTCTTGCCGCTCGGTCTTCCATTCGATCAAGCTTTTCAGAATGAGTGTCACCAATGCTAAGGCGGCAAGCAAGGTGGCTACCGCAAAGGCAGCAGCGAATTGATATTCGTTGTAGAGAATCTCCACATGCAACGGGAGTGTATTGGTCATGCCACGGATATGACCGGAAACGACGGATACCGCTCCGAACTCACCCATCGCGCGGGCATTACACAAAATGACCCCGTACAGCAGCCCCCATTTTACGTTTGGCAACGTGACGCGTAAAAATGTTTTCCAACCGCTTGCCCCGAGCGAGACTGCCGCTTCCTCTTCGTCCCTCCCCTGCGCTTCCATGACCGGAATCAATTCGCGAGCGACGAAGGGAAAGGTAACAAAGGTCGTCGCGAGCACAATACCCGGAACCGCAAAAATAATTTTCAAATCCCATACCGCAAGCAAGGGCGCCGCCACACCTTGACTCCCAAACAAGAGAACAAAGATGAGGCCCGCAATTACTGGAGACACGGCAAATGGCAAGTCTATCAAGGTAAGCAGCACATTTTTACCCGGGAACGAAAACTTGGCAATGGCCCACGCAGCCGCGATCCCGAACGTCACATTCAGCGGCACGCTAATGGCAGCGACAAGCAAGGTGAGTTTGACAGCGGATAACGTCTCCTCATCTGTAATGGACGCCATGAACACTTCTGCCCCTTGCCGAAACGCTTCTGTAAATACAGCAACAAGCGGCAGGATCAAAAACAAGCCGAGGAAGAGCAAGGCCACGATAATTAGTGTCCATCGGATATAGGCCGGCTCCGTCAAATGCTTCATACGTGATACCTCCTAACGGGCCGCATCGAATTTATTAATTTTCCATTGCAAGTAGTTGATAACCAGAAGCATGACAAAGGAGGCCACTAGCATGACCGTTGCAATTGCCGTAGCACCCGCATAGTCAAACTGCTCCAGCTTGGTCATAATCAAGAGCGGTACAATTTCCGTCTTCAACGGCATGTTTCCAGAGATGAAAACGACGGAGCCATACTCTCCAAGTGCTCTGGCAAACGCGAGCGCAAAGCCCGTAATGATTGCCGGTAGCAGATGAGGCAGAACCACACGCCAAAATGTATTCCATCGAGTAGCTCCCAACGTAGCAGCCGCTTCTTCCATTTGCATATCCCAATCTTGCAGGACAGGCTGGACGGTTCTGACGACAAACGGAAGACCGATGAACGTTAGTGCAACCCATATACCAATGGGGGTGTACGCTACCTTGATCCCCCACTCCGCCAGGTACTGCCCGATCCAGCCATTTTCCGCGTAGATAGAAGTCAGGGCAATCCCGCCTACAGCGGTAGGCAAAGCAAATGGCAGATCAACAATGCCGTCAATGATCCGCTTCCCTACAAACTGATAGCGAACCAAGACCCATGCTACCAAGACACCGAACACCGCATTGACACAAGCCGCAAAAAAAGAAGTCATAATACTCACACGAATGGAAGCAAGGACCCGCGTATCCATGATCGTCCCAATGAAATGATCCAAGCTCATGGTCGAAGCCTTTAAAAACAAGACAGACAGAGGGATCAGCACCAGAAGACTCAGGTAGACGATTGTATAGCCCATGGTCATGCCAAAGCCTGGCAAAAACCCTCTGTTGCTCAGTGATTTTCTCATGAAGGTAACTCCTCTGAGGAAAATGTAGGTCTATGGTTTATAAAGTTGATCGAAGACGCCTTGATCAGCAAAATGGGTCTTTTGTGCTTTGGTCCAACCGCCAAACAACTCATCGATGGTAAACATTTTGATTTCAGGAAATGCGGGTGTATGTGCTTGGAGCACTTCCTGCGAACGAGGGCGGTAGTAATGCTTGGCTGCGAGCTCTTGACCTTTTTTGGTATACAGGAACTGAAGGTAAGCTTCTGCGACTTCTTTCGTCTTGTGCTTCTCTGTGTATTTGTTGACGATGGTAACAGGAGGTTCAGCCAACATGCTTATGGATGGATTCACGATCTCAAACTTGTCTTTTCCTAATTCATTTACAGCGAGATACGCTTCATTTTCCCACGCAATCAGCACATCCCCGATGCCACGCTCGACAAAAGTAGTGGTCGAGCCACGCGCTCCAGAATCGAGGACGGGTACGTTTTTAAACAATTGCGATACGAATTCCTGTGCCTTCGCTTCATCTCCCCCATTTGTCTTAAGTGCATAGCCCCAGGCAGCCAAGTAATTCCATCTGGCCCCTCCTGACGTTTTCGGATTCGGTGTAATGACGGAAATACCAGGCTTGATCAAATCATCCCAATCTTTGATTTGCTTCGGATTGCCTTTCCGCACGAGAAACACAATGGTGGAGGTGTACGGCGAGCTGTTATCTGCGAGCTTCTTTTGCCAATCGGCAGGTATTAGGCCACGTTCGGCAATGGCATCAATATCATAAGCGAGGGCAAGGGTGACTACATCTGCTTCCAAACCATCGATGACGGAGCGGGATTGCTTGCCTGAACCGCCATGTGATTGCTTAATATTCACCGTTTGACCAGTCTTTTGTTGCCACTCTAAGGCAAATTCCTTGTTGATATCTTGGTAAAACTCACGCGTCGGATCGTAGGAAACATTGAGTAGCTCTACCGTTGAGCTGCTGCCCGCTGCTCCATTACCTGTTTCTGTTGGTGCAGCAGCCGAGCAGCCTGCCATAGCAGCTGCCAAAGCAAAGATTCCTACGCGTTGCAGGATTGTGTGGACCTTGCCTTTCGTGGTTTTCATACAGCTCACCCTCACTCCTCTTTTAATCTATAGTATTTTACTCGGAATACTCTGTTATTGAAGATTATACCTGCCTTTTTATTCCTGTCAACGATATTTCCATCTACCCTATGCTGGGCAGGTAGGCCACGTTCAAATGTTACTTGCCCACCCAGCAAATTTGGGCTCGCTTGTTCTCCCTTTTTCAAAAAAAATAAGCCTTCCCATTGTTGGGAAAGCCCTCATGTAATCCAGTACTATTGAATTTGTTTCCATAAATTAATCACATACAACAGGATGCCTACAACGAGTCCGATCGAACCGACTATCACCCCGATCACCAAGGACTCTTGGCCCAACAAAATCATGAAGAACAAAGAGCCTTGCATGACCGGCAAGAAGATGTTATGCAACCAGAAATGACAGGATGCCAGCTTCGTATTCGCTGCGTGTGGATAAAGGTAATAAATCAGTCCCATAATGGCCATCGAAACCCATCCGAGCAAGTTAAGATGGACGTGTACAGATGTGTATGCGAAATTTTTCGTAATGCCCATGATGAGTCCCAAGACGACAGCCACCAGGAAATAAAACGCGGCAATTTTTAAGAAACGAACCGCCATTTTCATTCACCTCCTCTCCACATAACTTATTTTGGGATGGAGGCGATCAGTACTCATGAAAGAAACGGACCAGCTATTATTCTGGTCCGTTTCTCCTGTTTATTTGATTAGATGGTGGTACTGGCATACTTCATTCTGTCAAATGCAAAAAGATTAGCGTCTGGATGGTTTCCTTTGATGATCAGATCACTGATAATCTGTCCACCGATCGTGGAATAGACGGTTCCGTTTCCTCCGTATCCAAGCGTGAACAAGCAGTGAGGATAGCCCTCCTGTTCGCCAAAAAGAGGTAATCCGTCATGCGTCCCAACAAAAGTCGCACCCCAATAATACTCAGCCCGCATTGGAATTTGCGGAAATAACTCTTGAATCTTTGCCAGCAATTGATCCCGCTTCATCAGACTGGAAGCGTCACTTTTTTTCAGGTCATTTAATGGCTCATCCAATCCACCGACTATGATTCTTCCTTCCGGACACGTGCGGATATACAAATAGGGACGGGCTGTTTCCCAAATTAAGCATGCTTTTGGCCAGCCGATTAGTGCATCGACTCGATTGGTCACGATTGAAAAGGAGCTCGAAATCACGGCATTGGCATTGCGCTTCATGGACTGTGCTTCGTATCCAGTGGCAAACACTGCGTGCCTGCATTTTATTGTGTGACCACCTTTGGTATAGACCAAGAGTCCATCGTCCTGCACTTTTTGATGAACGACCTCCGTGTTTTCAAATACTCGCATGCCTTTTCTCACGGAATGAGCAATAACACCATTAGCAAACTTGTACGGATTGATCTCCGCATCTCCCTTGGAATAAATAGCCCCTGCCTTGGAAAACGAGAATTGCTTCTCCACATCTGCTCGCTCGAAATACGTGACTGGAAATCCGTGTTTCTTCAATAACTGATACTCCGTCCGCAAGGTCTCAGCATCTGTAGGTTCACTGGCGTAATACAAGCAGTCACGCCTTATGTAATCCGGGGATAGCTCTAATGCACCAGAGATTTTTTCCAATTCGTCAACAGCTTGCCTAGTCAACTCGTAAAAGCGAACCCCTTTTTGCTCACCAAATGAATGAATACAACCGGTCAACGTTTTATCGTTGAATATTTGCAGCAAACCAGTGTTGGCGCTGCTGCTGCCGCCACTCACCCGGCCTTTTTCTACAAGGATAACATCCACATCATGCTGCTTCAGATAATAGGATACGAGTGCACCCGCCTCACCGCCGCCAATGATCACGACATCGCACTTTACGTCCTCCGTTAGAGAGGGGTATCGAGGTGGGGCTGGCAATGTTTCTGGCCAATACAGTTTTCCGTTCACGAAATTCATCAGCATGTCCCCTCAGGCTGAAAGTATCAAAAAGTGGGCCCTAACTTACATTCTCAACCATAGGATAACCAACACTCCTGCAAGCATCCGTTCCCCTATCGCACAATTCATCGGTTATACGTTATGATGGGTGACAGAAGGAGTGATTGCGCTTGACTACTGTATACGTAAAGCTGCCGCATGAACATGCAGTTGTTCGAGAAATTGCCGAGACGGATGAATTACATGAGCTGGTGGGTGGTGATTATGAAGTAGTGGAAGATGACCACCTGGAGGGTATCTCCCTTGTGGTAAATGAAGATGCTCGCGGGGTACAAGCTAACAATTTTCCCATAACATCAGACGGTTATTTAGACTGGGTCTATGGACCTTGCGTATTTGTCAAAGCTGATGGACGATCGCTTACGGATGAAGACCTTTCCCGCATTGACCAGTTTTTATCCACGAAAGGATAAGGAAGTACACAAAACAATGACCCCTGACTTGTCAGGGGTCTTGCCTATTCGATCACGAAAAATTAGCTCTTAATACCGCTGCTTCCGAAGCCGCCTGCTCCTCTTTCTGTTTCATCGAGCTCATCTACAACCTCAAATTGTGCGACAGGAACGATTGCAATCACGCCTTGTGCAATTCGGTCCCCTTTTTTGATCAGGTAGCTGTGTGCATCAACCTCTTGTTCAACAGCAACCTCGTTTTCGCTTGCGCCCAGACAAACCTTGCCGCTTTTTCCGGAAGCCGTACGAATGTTGTCGATCAGTACACATACTTCTCCGCGGTAACCTGCATCAACTGTTCCGGGTGCATTGGACAAACGCAGCTTCGTTTTTGCACTAATCCCAGAGCGTGGGCGTACTTGCAATTCGAATCCCTCTGGAAGCGCGAAAGCCAAGCCCGTTGGAACTTTTGCAGATTGTCCAGGTGCAATCAAAGTATCCTCTACCGCTACCAGGTCGAAGCCCGCGTCCATTGCTCTCGCGTACGCTGGGATCACTGCGTCTTGGTGGAGCTTTTTAATTTTCACCTGTGTAACCAGGCGTTCATTTGTCATGTTCATGTAGATGTCTCTCCTCTATAGCCTGTCAACTGAATTCCTATCATAGTGTACAGGATGCGACTACATCCAGCAAGAAGCACCATTTTTCATAGAAACCTCACAAATCCCTTTCTTTTTCAGCGCTTTTAACATTGGAATGTGATATAATCACCGTTGCATCTAAAATCACAATTGAAAAGAAAGGTGGAATTGTACCTTGCAAGTACAAAAACCATATCGCATTTTGTTGTATTACAAGTATACTCCTATTGAAAATTATGAGGAGTACGCAGCCGAGCACTTGCAATTTTGCAAGGATAACGGGCTGAAAGGGCGAATTATCGTAGCTCCGGAAGGCATTAATGGAACCGTATCCGGTACGATTGAACAAACCGACGCCTACATGGAATATATGCGAAAAGATCCACGTTTTAGTGATATGTGGTTTAAAATAGATGAGTCGGAAGAGCATGCGTTCAAAAAAATGTTTGTGCGCCCGAAACAGGAGCTCGTAACCTGGCGTTTGGAAGAAGATGTGAATCCGAACGAACTAGTCGGTACCTATCTGAAACCAAAAGAATGGTACGAAATGATGCAGGAAGAAGACGTCGTGATCCTCGACGGTCGCAACTACTACGAATACGATTTGGGACATTTCCGTGGTGCGATTCGCCCTGAAGTGGATTCATCCCGTGAGTTCCCAGAGTGGATTCGTGAAAACATGAGCCAGTTCAAGGATAAAAAAGTCCTCACCTACTGCACGGGCGGTATTCGTTGCGAAAAGCTGACAGGTATACTGCTGCAACAAGGCTTTGAAAATGTTTACCATCTTGAGGGCGGAATTGTGACCTATGGAAAAGATCCGGAAGTCAAAGGTCGCCTGTGGGATGGAAAATGCTACGTGTTTGACGAGCGCATCTCCGTGCCGATCAACCATACAGAAGAAGATGTCGTGATTGGACGCTGCCATTACTGCGGTACTGTTGAGGACCGCTATCTCAACTGCGCAAACCCATTCTGCAACAAGCAGCACTTCTGCTGCCCAGAATGCGAAACAAAATTCAAGCGTTCTTGCTCCGATGAATGCCGCGAGCATCCTCGCAACCGTTACGTAGAAGCGGAAGAAAAAGCGAAGCTGCAGGCTGCTGGATCGAACGCATAACCTTATACAGGACTAACAAGCTGATTCTCTCGTAGAGTCAGCTTGTTTTTATTAGTCAAGAGCATACCCTCCTTCTCTCCTCTCCCTGAATTTGGTAATATAATAAAAATCAAATCATTCAAAAAAGGAGATTACTTATGTCTTTGATTCATGAAACGAGCATTCTCGAATGGCAAGCTGCAATGACGAATGGAACTACGACCTCACGTGAACTGACTCTCGCCTTTTTACAGCGGATTGCCACCTACGATAAACAAGGAATTCGAATCAATGCCATTTGTGAGCTGAATCCAGATGCGATAGCGATTGCAGAGTCGCTGGATCGGGAGCGAGCTGTGTCAGGCAGTCGCGGGCCTCTCCACGGTATTCCCGTACTGATCAAGGATAACATTGCCACATCAGACAAAATGCACACGTCTGCCGGTGCTCTTGCCTTAGCGGATTCGTTTGCCTCTGCGGATTCATTCATCGCGACAAGACTTCGAGAAGCTGGTGCTGTCATTTTAGGGAAAACGAATCTAACCGAATGGGCAAACTTCGTCTCCAATGACATGCCCGATGGCTACAGCTCGCGCGGTGGACAAGTATTGAACCCATACGGTCCTGGTGTATTCGATGTAGGCGGTTCTAGTTCTGGATCAGCTGCAGCGATTGCCGCGGGATTTGCCGTCGTCGCTGTCGGTACAGAGACTTCCGGGTCCATTCTCCATCCAGCGGAACAGAACTCGCTCGTCGGGATCAAGCCTACTGTAGGCTTAATCAGCCGCTCGGGCATCATCCCGATTTCTCACAGCCAAGACACAGCTGGACCGATGACGCGTACCGTGACAGATGCCGCTATTTTACTTGGAGCCCTTACTGGTGTAGATACGAATGATCCCGTCACCGGGAAAAGCGAGGGTCTGGCACATACTGATTACCTCCCCTTCCTCGATGTAAATGGATTGAGGGATGCGCGCATCGGCGTTGTACGCTCCAGTTTTTTGGCTGAGTGTGTAGGCGAAGAAATCTCCTTGTATGAAGCAGCTATTGAAAAGCTCAAAGAGGCTGGCGCAACTGTGATAGATTCCGTCACCATTCCCACAGAAAATGCCGAGTGGGACAGACATGTTCTGGTGCATGAATTCAAGGTTGGTGTAAATGCGTACTTAAAAACCTTACCAGCCTCCTACCCGATCCGCTCCTTACAGGATGTCATTGCTTTTAATCGGGCAAATGAGGAACAAGCCCTTCTCTATGGGCAAGAGTTGCTGGAAGAATCCGAGCAAACAAGTGGTACGCTGACAGAGCCGGAGTATCTGGCTAATCGCCTGTTCGATTTGGAAATGTCACAGAAACAAGGCCTTGATGCTGTCATGAAGGAACACGAGCTTGATGCCCTGTTGTTCCCCGGCAGCACTGGCTACTCGATTCCAGCAAAAGCTGGGTACCCATCGATAACCGTCCCTGCTGGCTATACATCAACTGGCAAGCCATTTGGCATCATGCTAACCGGACTCGCTTTCCAGGAACCGACTCTCATTCGCTTGGCCTATGCATATGAGCAAGCCAGTCGTCTGCGTGTTCCACCGAATATGCCGATAGCGTAGGAAGAAAGGAACCAAATGATGGATCGATACTACTTTCTGCTTCTTGGAACAGCTATCCCCTACAAACACCTAAACAAAATCGTTCGCAAATTCAACAATTACTATGAAAGAGCCAGTCCAGAAAGACAGCAGCAGTTTGTAGAAATTGTCCCAGAATACCACATCCGTCGGTTTTATGATCCACTCCCTTACTCGATGCAGATGACAGGTGTCATGGTAGAACCCGCGTATTTGAACAGATTTTTAGAGATCATAAGCAGGTTAAACTTCACGTTCATCCTATGTCACTATCGTCACGGTCACTTGGAAACGACGCTTGATGGTATCGAGTATCGCGTTACGTCCTACCGCTCTTTAGAAGATGTCGTATACCTGACATTCGAATATGAAGAAGAAATAGACGGGAGATTCGCTGATAAGCTACTCACCCTCCCCCTCGAAAAACAGGTTGCCTCTGCTCCGGGAATTAAAACGAGAGAAGAATATCAGCATCTGCTTGATACATGGGTAAGAGAAGTCCTCGCCTACCCAGCAAAAAACGCATGAGACCATTTTGGCCCATGCGTTTTTCTCTGCTTACATTGTATTGGTTTCTTGCTCCGCTTTGCCGAGTCGGTCCTGGAACAGCTTGCTCATTTGACCGATATCGACTTCCCATTCATTATCCTTGTAATAGACCGTTGCTTTGGTCTCTCCCTTTTTGCCCACGATACGAATGCTAGTCGTCTTCACTTCATAGGTGCCATCCGGCTGAAACGAAATATCGGCATCCTTTAGCTCTTTGTCTAGTACCGGCGTAATCGTCTTGTCGATTACTTCCTGAGTAGCCACGGCTGCTTGACGTCCCATCTGGATCACTTCTTCAGGGCTGAATTGGAAAAACAACACGAGCACAACACCGATAATAGCAACAAGCGAGATGATCCGAATGATGCTTCGTACCATCCATTGGGCTGCAATGATAACGACTATGATACCTAGCGCAATCGGCCAGTAGTCTTTGATCAGTTGAAGTATTTGGTCCACGTTTATCCCTCCTTCGATTTCAGTCTCGCCAAAAAATACCGAAACCTAATCTTCTTACAGCAAAAAACCGTCACAGCAAAGCGGACGGAATCGCGGAAATGGGTGGTCTCTCACTTATTCTCGTTCAAAAGGCAAACTCCTGCTCTCATTTTCAATCCTTTTAAACGAATCTTGACATAATATTCATTTTTTATCCATAATAGGAATCCGACAAAATAATGGAAACGGGTGGTACTCGATGAAACAAAATCTATATGATCAAACGGATTTTTACAAGGACTATCAAAAAATCCGTCTGTCCGGTGAATCCGAGAATGACATTATCGAACAGCCTGCTTTTCGTGCGTGCCTCCCCTCTCTAAAAGGCTTGCGTGTTCTCGACCTGGGATGTGGCGGCGGACAATTTGCCAGGTACTGTGTAGAACAAGGAGCGTGTGAAGTGACGGGAGTCGACCTCTCCCACAACATGCTTGCGTATGCGCAGACCAATAACAGCCATGAGAACATTCAATACCTCCAAGGTTCATTGGAGGACATTGAGCTTGCGGACAACGAATACGACCTCATTACCAGCTCCCTCGTCATGGACTATGTACGTGACTATGAGCATGTGGTCAAAAAGATAAGTCGTGCCCTGCGCAACGGAGGGCATTTCGTATACTCCACGCTGCATCCGCATATCACCGCCCGCAAAGAGGTTGAAGGCTGGGTGCGTGATAAGGCAGGCAATAAGCATTTTTGGCCTTTGGATAATTACTTGGAGGATGGAGAACGAGAAATGAACATGGTCAACGGGAGAAAGGCACTTTTTTATCATCGTTCCATGTCTACTGCCGTCAACACGTTAATTCAAGCAGGGCTTACCTTACAAGAGATCATCGAGCCAACCTGCACACCAGAAGGATTACTTTTGCAGCCCCATCAAATTTCTGAAGTAAGAAGGCCGACGTTTATTATTTTCAAGACACAGAAGACTCTTTCTTAAAGGAAGGGAACTAACCATGAATCTGTCCATATGTGCCCAAGCAAACCTGGCTGATAAAGCCTATGTAAAAGAGAAGATGATTGCGTTTAATTACATGCATTTTCCTGATCACTTAAAAGGCAGGTACCAAGAAGTAAATCTGTATTTGAAGAACGCTGAAGGGCAAATCTTTGGTGGAATCGTAGGAGAAATTTGCTGGAACTGGTTAGAGTTGCGGTGAGATTCAAAACGCCGGTGGATTTACCCACTATTATTTAAAGAAGAACATGGATTCCAGCTACGAAAAGCCCGGTGAATAAATCGGGCTTTTCGTAGTTGCGATGAATACTTGAGCTTAATCGTAATGAGCTTCTAGAAATTGTTTCATCTCAACGTTTATGAGTCGTAGATGTTCCTCATCGGGAAAATGTCCCATATCAAAGGCTGTGAAAGTTTGGTTAGAGAGTAGTTCTTTCACAGCTTCCCTCAAGCGGCTTTCAGGGAAAAAAACATCCTTTTTTCCAGCGATAACGAGGGTTGGCGCATGGTATTGCATCAATTCCTTCTTCTCGGTCAATTTTGGCATATCGTGTTCAAGTTTAACATGCCTAAAGATATCGGCTATAATCTGTTGGTCTACTTTTTTCATGTGATGATCAGACATGATGCCCGTAATGTAATCTACATGTTTTTCTTTCGAAGTGGCATTGAACAACAATAGAGGAAGCAATATTTCCTTGATCATCTTTACCTTCGAACCAAGCCGCATTCCCGCTGGGGATACCAATATCGAACAGTCAATCTTTTGCGGCATATACGAAGCGAGCCTTAGAATGATACCTCCACCAAAGGATGGACCGACAAACGCACATCGTTGAATACCGAAATGATCCATCAGTTCCAGGGTCCAGCGAGCGAAACTATCATCCTGCCCTGACATCCTGGTCTCATCACTGAATCCAGGATGCCCGAGCGTATCCGGTGCATACACGCGATACTTTTCCAACAATGATGAGAACCACGATAGTGTCATCGGATTGATGCAATTTCCACCTTGAAATATAATCAATGGCTTGCCCACTACTGGCCCCGCGACAAGTACGTGGGTTTTTCCAAAGCTTGTCTCGACATAGTTTCGTTCCACTTCGAAGTTTAATAAATCGATGTAAGCCTCATAGTGCTGTGCGATCTTTCTTTTTCCTTCTTCGCTTTTATAGATGCTTCCCTTGCCCATCGTTCTCCTCCCCGCTCCGGTTGCTAAGTAGGACAACTAAACCTTTATTTGTTTACATAACTTTTATTATGTATCCTGAAAACGGGAACCAAATACAAGAGAGCAAACTTTTTGGTCAGCGTTGGGTATGCAAACAAAAGCTGAAGCGTCTCTTGTTTGCAAATGACTGATGCTTTCAAGTTTTCCATCCACATCATAAAATCTGACTCAGTCGTATTGAGAGAGGTTGCACCTCTTTATTTTCCTTGGGTTTCCAGACCTTTCGCATAGTACACTTCCTGGATGTTCTCCGGCACCATACTTCCACCAGTCGCCCATACAATGTGGGTTGCCTTTTGCATTTTTTCCGTTAGACCTTGCTTTTCCAAATAGTAACGTCCTGCCTCTTGCTGAAACAATCGAACAGGTCCTGGCATGCCAGCCAATGCAGATGGCTCCAATCGAATGGATTCGTGATCACGCAGCGCACGCAACAAGGCGTATAGCTCCTCGTCAGCCACTGTAAACACGCCACTCAGCAGGTCCTCCATCCGTTTTCCTACAAAACGGGAAGGACGACCAACTGCCAGACCATCCGCCTCTGTCTTGTTGTCGATGCCGAAATCTTGAACGGATACCCGATCATGCAGCCCAGTCATTAAGCCGAGCAGCATGCACGGAGAATGCGTTGGTTCCGCAAAAAAGCAATGGACATTGTCACCGTAGACGAGCTTCAAGCCATACGCAACTCCGCCAGGTCCTCCACCAACGCCGCATGGAAGATAGACAAACAGAGGGTGGTCTTCATCAACGGTAATTTGCTGTTCTTCTAGCTGTTTTTTCAATCGCTTGGCTGCTACAGCATAGCCGAGGAATAAACGCTTGGAGTTCTCATCATCGATGAAATAGCAGTTCGGATCTGCTTCTGCCTGCTTCCTGCCCTCTTCCACTGCTTTTCCGTAATCCGATAAGTATTCAACAACTTGGACCCCTTTTTCCCGTAACAAGTCCTTTTTCCACGCTTTGGCGTCCGCTGACATGTGGACAGTGACTTGAAAACCGAGCTTCGCGCTAATAATCCCGATGCTCAAGCCGAGATTGCCTGTTGAGCCTACCGCAATGGAATAACGGGAAAACAGCTCCCGAAACTCGTCTGAAGCAAAGAGCGAATAATCACTGTCCGGCTGCAGCATGTGATGCTTTCGGGCCAATTCTTCTGCATGCGCCAGCACCTCGTAGATACCACCCCTTGCTTTGATGGAACCAGCGATAGGCAAGTGGCTGTCGCACTTTAGCCATAGATCGCCCGGAATATCCAGCTCATAGCGAGACCCCATGTAGTTTTTCATCTTATTGATCAGAACAATTGGTGACTCGATCAAGCCACCCGCTTCTCTCGTCTCGGGAAAAGCCTCTTGAATAAAGGAGCCAAAACGCCGCAAGCGTTCTTCTGCATCCTTGACCTCCTCCGGCGTAACTGAAAAGGTAACTTTTGCGATCTCGTCATAGCTGGGGTTCGTCCAGAACACTTCATCCATCTCCATCATTTTGTGCAGGAGTGGATATCTTGTTTTCCATTCCTCGATTCGTAACCCTTCCACTTTTTCATTGTGTACCATCTTGAACGAGACCCCCTCTTCTTAGTTCCACTCATCCCTATCATTATAACGAAATATTACGAAACTTCGATTTAAAAACAAACAAAAATAACTGTAGCAGGAACGCATTTGATACAATGATCATGTTGAAAAAGACCACCGTACCAAAAAAGGAATGTGATAACATGTTTCGCTATACCATATGCTTTCTCAAACATAGAAATGGAATGCTCATGCTGAATCGCAATAAATCACCGTTGATGGGGCTATGGAATGGCGTAGGTGGAAAGCTAGAGCCAAATGAGACGCCTCTGGCCAGCGTCCTTCGCGAGATTCGGGAAGAAACCGGGATTCGCCTGGAAACCGCTTGCTACAAAGGAATTGTCTCTTGGGTAGTCGATGGTAATCACACTGGCGGTATATATGCATTTCTTACTTATCTTCCAGATGACTGGGAACGTTCACTCACTCCTCAGGTAGTGGAAGAAGGCATACTCGACTGGAAAGAGCTAGCATGGATCTTGGACCCGGAAAATGCTGGCGTACCAGAAAATCTTCCGATGTTTTTGCCATACATGCTGGAAAAAGAAGAGCCTTGTCAGCATTTATTCACCTACGAAAATAACCGGATTGTCCGCTATGACACAGAACCCCTGCCAAAACCGGTAACCACTCGCTAATAAACACTCATGTATCGGAGGAGAAACAGCAATGGAAATTCGCAAGCTCGCAGAACAAGAACAGCCACCTATGGAATTATTGTTAGCAGCAGACCCTTCCGTAAGATTAGTGGAAGAGTATTTACAAAGAGGTCGCTGCTTTGTTGCTGTTTTGGAGGAGAGCATCGTAGGCGTCTATGTCTTGATCCCTACTCGACCAGATACGATTGAACTGGTCAATGTCGCAGTTGATGAAGCACACCAAGGGAAGGGCTTCGGCAAAAAGCTCGTGCTGCACGCTATTGAGATAGCCAAATCTCTCGGTTACAAAACGATCGAGGTCGGCACGGGGAACTCTAGTGTGGGTCAGCTCGCCCTTTATCAAAAGTGTGGCTTTCGCATGACTTGGATTGATCGTGATTTTTTCTTGCGGCACTACGAGGAAGAGATTTACGAAAACGGCATTCAGGTCATAGATATGGTTCGACTCTCTCAAGATATTTGAGAATATGGTCTAGAAACAGTGCTATCCATTTGAGTATACATAATTTATATTATGTTACCTTTTTAAGGTTCACCATTTTTGAGGAAAGGTGATGCCAGATGATTACACATTTTTCCAAATTGACCTTACAAACTGTTTCCATCCAAGGAGTACAGCAGGTTTATGCTGATCGGCTTGGCTTTCCCATTTCGTTTCAATCCAACAAACAAATCACCTTCCAGGTCACACCGCATTTTCAATTAGCCTTTGAAGAAGCCTATGAGCCCATCTCCCCCGCTCATATTGCATTTCAGGTGCCGTATACTTTATTTTATGAATCGGCAAAAAAGATCAAGGAATCTGGTCTTCTAATCGTTCAATGGGAAGATGGTCATGACATAGATCAGGAGAAACAGCGGTTGAACTTATATTTCCGAGATGGAGACGGGAATCTGCTTGAGATCATTGCCCATGATTATGTGTTAGAAAATGTCATGGAGCCGTCCACTCCTCTTCACATTATGTATTTACGAGAAGTTGGCTGCCCAGTTGAAAGTGTACCTGTTTTTACGCAATGGCTCAAATCGAATATCGGCTTGAAAACAATCGAGGATGGTGACATTTTTAACTTCGTCATGGGTGGAACGGCACATATCGTAGCCACCTGGAAAAATAGACCCTGGATTCCCATCGCAATGAAAGCGTTGCCACCGAAAATGCATGTCACATTTGGAACATCGGATAAAACATTTCTGCAAAAAATGCGGAGGCGCTTTGAAAAGAGCAATGTCTTATTTCATTCGGATGACCATGAGCTTACGTTTGTCCGGGAGGGATACTCTTTTTCTGTCGTCCACACCCCCGACTTCTCCCCTGACATTCCGAGCCAATTGCAATTACCGCTTTCCATTCAGTCTTAGCAAAAACAGCGGCAGTCGAGGACTCAGACGATGTCCCTGACTGCCGCTGTTCACCTTCTGCATTATCCTCTAGCGACCTTCCTTTTCAACAGTGGCTCCCGTCCTTCGCGTCCTTGTGTTTTGGCAAGGTAGATGGCGTATTCAAGCGGGCGAGTTACGGCGTTCTTGTACTGCTCGGTTGCTCCCATTTCCCGGAATATTTCCCTTGCCGGTTTGGGATTCACTTCAATCAGCCAAGCACGCCCTTCTACATCGATTCCAATATCCAGCCCAAATTCAACCATGCGCCCAAAATGATCCTCTAGCGTTTCCGCTGTTTGATAAGCAAGCTGTTCACAGTCGCGCACGATCTGCGCAGTTCGATCTTCCCCAAATCTCGGTCGAAGAAACACAGCAACAGGGATAGCCTTACCGCCGCCATGCAGATTGGAGGTTGCACTACGCTCTGGACCTACGCGGATACCATGACCCGTAATGCTCCACTCGCCTTCCCCGTTCTTCTGAATCAAAAGACGCATGTCTACTGCACGCGAGGGAACCAGCTGAAGACGCAGACCTTGCTGTACGATGTACTTCTCCCGTCTCGTCCAACGATCTACCCAACGCTGCGCCGAGGATATTTCCTTCAATACCGCCTGGACCTTCGCCCTTTGCTTGTCACGGCCGAGCAGCCGAAGCTCTTCACCACGTTTTTCAATGGACAAGATGTTTCGTCCGCCCGTCCCATTTAGTGGCTTCACGTACAGTAATGGATGTTTGCCCAGCATTTTGACCAGGCTTTGCCGATTATACAGATGGGTCTCTGGTAGCCAGCGATGCATTCTGGGGTCGCGATGCAGCACCTCATGCACGCGCCATTTATTAGCCAGTCGGTTGTTGGCGTACAAAAAATTGCTCGTACGCCGGAATGCCACGTAATTCTTAAACGCCTGCGTAGGTGTATAACGGTATCGGTCAAATACAGCGTCTGGACGGTCAAAAATCCGTGCTTGCCACCCTCCATTGCTCCCCCGTACATACCCTCTTACCTGCTTGCCTGATCCCAGCACATCGCTTGGTGAAAATAGGAAAACGGTACAGCCCAGTTCTTGTCCAGCCTTGAGTAATCGCCGAAAATAGGTCGGCTCGGCAAATCTTTTGCCTTCCCGCCAAGTCAAGATGCCGATGATGGGTCGTTTCACTAGGACCACCCTCTCTCGTTTCCTCCTTGGCAGTTTATTCAGCCCGTAGTCAAATGGCGCTTACCGCAGCTTTTTTTCCAAGTGAAACAAATCGAGTGGCAACGGGGCCGTCACCTCAATGACTTCTCCCCCGAATGGATGCTCGAACTTCAGTACTTCAGCGTGGAGCGCTTGTCTCTTGATGAGTTCGCGCTTGCCGCCATACAGCTCGTCCCCCAAGAGCGGGTGCCCTATATGACTAAAGTGAACGCGAATTTGATGCGTTCTCCCCGTCTCCAATTGGCATTCTACTTTCGTAGCTGTCGGATAGCGCTCTTTGACCTGGTAATGGGTAATCGCTGGATCTCCGTTTGGTGAGACCCTTCTGCGCGTCCCATGATTCCGATCTTTACCAATGGGCTCATTGATTTTCCCACGATCCTTGGACATTTGTCCCGAAACAAACGCGACATATGTACGTTTAATTGTACGCTCGCGCAGCATTTCATCTAAAAGGGCAGAAGCCCAGGCATGCTTCGCGTACAACACGACTCCTGAGGTATCCTGATCCAGTCGATGTACATGGCGAACTTTTGCTTCCAAGCCCGTTCGGAAAAAATGTCCCGAAACAAGATGATCCAATGTCACATGATGATATCGTTCAGTCGGATGCAGCAGAAGACCCACCGGCTTATTCACGATGAGCAAATGATCATCCTCATATAAAATATCCGGGGCTTCACTCACTGGATCGAGTCCCAATGGTTCAGGCTTGCACATCCGCAGGCGAATTTCCTGTCCTGCTTTTCCGAGAGTGTGCTGCGCGACAGGTGCACCATCAAGCAGTACTTCCTTGTATTGAAATAAAAGATGGACCTGCTTGCGAGGCAGCTTCCACTCTTCTCGCAGCAGGTTCCCAATCGGAATGGCATCGTCTTTGTCTCGCAAGAGAGCGACGAGCCATTCGCCTTCTTTTTTCATGAATAACATTTCTGTCTATCTCCCTGTTATATGTTCGCGCAATTACGCTTGCTCGAGTCCTTTACTCACTTGAATGGCACGGTCTAGGAAATGCTCGATCTCCTCACGACTTTTTCCCAGCTTGCTGACAAAGCGAATCAGTTCTTTTCCATTATGGAACGCAATAAAGCTCGGAATCCCGAAGACATCATACTTTTGGGACAGATCCGGGAGTGTATCACGATTGACAGCTACCATATCGAGCTGATCTTTGTACTTTTCCTCCACTGCAGGCATGAAAGGATCGATGCGGTGGCAATCTGGGCACCAATCGGTAAAGAATTTAACGATGACTGGCTTGGTTGCTGCAATCACTTGCTCGAATTCTGCTTCTGTCTTAATTTCTCTCATGTTATCTTCCTCCCAGAATGATTTGGAAATAGTGTACCACAGGCGTGGGAAATCACTCTATATTTTTCCACCCTGCTCGATCAAACATTGAACAAACGCCTCTGCCGGGCGTGACAGTGGTTTGTCCTTTCGATACGCCACGACGAGTGTTCGAGACGGTTTTGTTTTGATCCGCACATAAGTTGGCGGCTCAATCGTTCCAGGTGCAAGTGTAATCATTTTCGGAGCAAATGACAGCCCCATCCCTGCAGCAACAAGAGACTGAACTGTCTGGATGTTGGTGCTCTCGAAAACGATTCGGGGCCGGAACCCTGCCTGCTCACAGAGCCGAAGCGATATTGTACGGAAGCCTTGCCCTTCTTTTAATAGAATAAAAGGCTGATCGGCTACCTCTGCGAGATCTACTTCCTTTCGTTTGGCGAGCGGATGATTGGATGGTACAGCCAAAAAGATTTCTTCATTGATCGCGGGAATAATGGTAAGTGTCGGTTCGCTGATGGGCATGGTTAACAGGCTCACATCAATTTTTCCTCGAACGAGCAGCTGCTCCAAATGACTCGACGTTTCCTCCATCAATTGCAGCTCGACGCCGGGAAATTGTTGCGTAAACGTAGGCAACACCCGTGGCAGCACATACGCTCCTGTAATCGGTAGGCTACCTACTAGCAATTTGCCGCTTTCTCCTACGGCGTACGCGCGCATTTCCCTCTCTAGTCCTTCTGACATATCGACGAGCGTTTGCGCCACCTGTACGAAGCGCTGGCCCGCATCTGTCAGCTCTACGTGCTGCGGCAAGCGATGAAACAAGCTCACACCCAGTATTTTCTCCAGCTTCGCAATTTGTTGGCTTAATGACGGTTGGGCCAAATGTAATCGATTGGCTGCCCGGGAGAAACTGCGTTCCTCTGCAACAGCGAGCACATAACGAATTTGTCGTAACTCCATAATAACCTCCCGATAGGCAAAAACTATCCTTCTTATAATTATTATATCTTTGAACTATTCTCTTTGCCATGTTACAACCTTGTTAAGAGTTTTTTTTGTACGAAGGAGGAAATCATGATGAAAGCCCGTACGATGTTTGAAAAGATTTGGGACAATCACGCGATTCACGAAGAGGCTGGCAAGCCGAGCCTTTTGTATATCGACCTTCACCTGGTTCACGAGGTGACTTCACCGCAAGCGTTCGAAGGACTCCGCTTGGCTGGTCGCAAAGTACGCCGTCCAGAGCTGACCTTCGCTACTATGGATCACAACGTACCGACTGCTGACCGCTTTAACGTGAAAGACCCGATTTCTCGCCAGCAGATGGAGACCTTGACTGAAAACTGTCAAGAATTCGGGATTACACTCGCTGACCTGAACAGCCCTGATCAAGGGATTGTTCACGTAATCGGTCCAGAGCTCGGTCTCACGCATCCTGGAAAAACAATCGTTTGTGGTGACAGCCATACGTCCACTCACGGTGCATTCGGTGCCCTGGCATTCGGTATTGGTACCAGTGAAGTGGAACATGTACTGGCAACCCAATGCTTGCAACAACAGAAGCCAAAAACGATGGAAGTACGCGTGAACGGTGACCTGCCCTTCGGTGTCAGTGCAAAAGATTTAATTTTGGCGATTATCGCAAAATACGGAACTGACTTTGCAACTGGCTATGTAGTAGAGTACACAGGCGCTGCTATACGTAATCTGACCATGGAAGAGCGCATGACTGTGTGCAATATGACGATTGAGGGCGGCGCTCGTGCTGGCTTGATCGCTCCTGACCAGACCACTTTTGACTACTTAAAAGGTAAGCGCTACGTCCCACAAGGCGAAGATTTCCTTGCAGCTGTCGAGGCATGGAAAGAGCTGTGCACGGACGAAGGCGCTGCGTATGATACCTGTGTAGAAATCGACGCGACCCAAATCGCTCCACAAGTCACGTGGGGAACGAGCCCTGGCATGGGGACAAACATTACGAGTACCGTTCCAGACCCTGAATCTTTCGAGACAACAGCACAACGCAAAGCGGCACAAGATGCGCTGGCGTATATGGACCTGGCACCAGGTACCCCAATGAATGAAATTAAAATCGATCGTGTGTTTATCGGCTCCTGTACGAACGGTCGGATCGAAGACTTGCGCAAAGCGGCGGAAGTGGCAAAAGGCCGCAAAGTCTCCCCTTCCGTACACGCAATGGTGGTTCCAGGCTCTCAAGCCGTCAAACAGCTCGCTGAACAAGAAGGCTTGCACCTCGTCTTCCAGGAAGCTGGCTTCGACTGGCGCGAATCGGGTTGCTCTATGTGTCTGGCGATGAACCCGGATATCCTCTCTGAGGGTGAGCGTTGTGCTTCTACCTCCAACCGGAACTTCGAAGGACGTCAAGGACGCGGCGGTCGCACGCATCTGGTTAGCCCGGAAATGGCTGCTGCTGCTGCTATTGCAGGTCACTTCGTAGACGTGCGTGAATGGAAAAGCGAGAACGCTAGCAAGGAGGTATTCCAATGAATCCATTTGTCATCCACACCGGAGTGGTAGCTCCACTCGATCGTGTAAACGTAGATACAGACGCAATTATCCCGAAGCAATTCTTGAAGCGTATTGAGCGCAGTGGGTTTGGCCAATTCCTGTTCTATGAATGGCGCTTTACCGTCGATGGTTCGCCAATCGATTCGTTTATTCTGAACACGCCTGAATACAAGGAGTCTACTGTCCTTCTTGCCCGCAACAATTTTGGCTGCGGCTCCTCCCGTGAGCATGCGCCTTGGGCTCTCCTTGACTACGGCTTCCGTTGTGTCATTGCGCCATCCTTTGCGGACATTTTTTACAACAACTGCTTTAAAAACGGCATCCTGCCGATCAAGCTGAGCGAAGAACAGGTAGATGAGCTATTCAATCGTGCCCAAAGCAAGCCGAATTACGAGCTGACCGTTGATCTGCAGGAACAAGTCGTCCGAGACAGTGAAGGTCTCTCCTACCCGTTCGAGGTAGACTCCTATCGTCGTTACTGCCTGCTGAATGGCCTCGATGATATCGGAATCACCTTGCAGTATGAAGATAAGATCGCTGCGTACGAAGCAACTCGTTAATCTACTTTTCCTCGTGCTACAAATAGAAGCGAAGGCAACAGCTATCATGTGCCTTCGCTTTTTCCTGTTTTCCCTATACTAGAATGTACATGTGGCTCTCATCAAAGTATTGATCTCCGACTTTCAGCGCCCGTTTTTCCAAACCATATGGGATAAAGCCCATTTTTTCATAGAGTCGAATCGCTGCAGGATTACTCGTTACGACAGCGAGCTGGACCGTGTCGATATCTCCCCGCTTCTTCAAGTATGCCAGCTCGGCCTCCATGAGTGCTTGTGCGATCCCTGTTCCGCGATGTCCTTCACGTACGTACATGGAGATAATAGAGGCCTTATGACATGCTTTTTGCCCACTGTGACGGAAAAAACCGATAATGCCAGCCAGCTTTCCTTCCACAAAAGCTCCAAAGTAACCGCTATTCCCTGATTCTCCTTGAGAGAGTCTTCTTACCCATTCTTCCATCGGCACGGATATTGCCTCTTCATAGGTAGAGCCAAATGCATCCGGGTCTGTTTGCAGCCCTTCTAGTCTAATCTTTACCAACTCTTCTGCATCGTCTGGTCCCAAAAATCGAACTTCCATGTTAAGCTGCACCTCTCCCCTTTTTATTTTCACTTATCTTAGTGAAGAGTTGCTAGAAAGTAAAGAACTATCTAAAAAAACGCCAGGAACCTCTCCCTGACGTTTTTCATCTCCTATGCTGTTCCTGTTTGATTAGGATGATTCTGACCAAACAGCTCCAACGCTTGTTCCCGCAGCTTGAACTTTTGAATTTTGCCGGAAGCCGTCATCGGATACTCGTCAACAAACTGGATGTAGCGAGGAATCTTGTAATGAGCGATTTTCCCTTCACAATATGCCCGCACCTCGTCCTCCGTCATTGTCTCGTGTGGTTTTACTCGAATGCACGCCAATACCTGCTCTCCGTATTTGGCATCAGGGACACCCACAATTTGAACGTCTAGTACTTTTGGATGCGTATAGAGGAATTCCTCCACCTCACGTGGATAAATATTTTCGCCACCACGAATGATCATGTCTTTAAGTCTGCCAGTAATTCGGTAGTAGCCTTCTTCATCGACGGTTGCCAAATCTCCGGTATGCAGCCAGCCTTCGCGATCGATCGCTTTTGCTGTCTCCTCAGGCATGTTGTAATAGCCTTTCATGACCAAATAACCACGGGTGCACAGCTCACCTTGTACGCCGGGCGGCAAAATCTCACCTGTTGCCGGATCGATGATCTTTGCTTCTACCCCTGCATGCAGACGACCGACTGTTGCTACTTTTCGCTCGAGAGAATCCTCTGGTATCGTCTGAGTGATGACTGGAGATGCCTCGGTTTGTCCGTACGCAATCGTAATGTCACGGATTCCCATTTGATCGACGACCTTCTTCATGACCTCAATCGGGCATAAAGAGCCAGCCATAATGCCTGTACGCAGCGAGCTCACATCACGCTCTGCAAAAGTCGAATGATTCAGCTCGGCAATAAACATGGTGGGTACGCCATAAAGCGCGGTGCAGCGTTCAGCTTCCACAACCTCAAGGACCACTCCGGGATCAAATGCAATGACAGGAACCATCGTCGCTCCTGTCGCCACACATGCCAAGGTCCCCATTACACAACCGAAGCAGTGAAAAAACGGTACAGGAATACACACCTTATCCTCTAAACCGAGCCGCTGACATTCTGCTACCTTGATGGCATTGTTGACGATATTGACATGCGACAGCATGACTCCCTTTGGAAAACCGGTTGTCCCGGATGTGTACTGCATGTTGATGACATCATCAGGAGTAAGCGACGCCTGACGCGCCATACGTTCTTCTTCCGAGACCAATGCCGCACGTTCGAGCAAGTCACTCCACAGGAACATTCCGGCCTGCCGTTCATTTCCCAAATAGATCACGTTTTTTAGATGCGGGAGTCTTTTGGACTGAAGGGCTCCAGGCTCACATGTCGAAAGCTCCGGGCAAATCTCTTGAATCATGGCAAGATAATCCGCATCGCGATAGGAATTCATTAATAAAAGCGTCGTCGATTCTGATTGGCGCAGTAAATATTCCAGCTCATGTACACGGTAGCTCGTATTGACGGTCACCAGCACTCCGCCCATTTTCGCTGTGGCAAATTGGGAGATCACCCACTCTGGCACATTCGTTGCCCAGATCGCGATATTTTCCCCTTTTTGAATGCCAAGTGACATAAATCCCCGTGCAGCCTGATTGCATATTGCTTGAAATTGCCCAAACGTATAGCGAAGCGCTCTCTCGTGATAAACGAGCGCTTCCTTCTCATCATACTTACTGGCTGTGTCGTCTAACATGTTGCCGATTGTGGTCATATGTATCATACAAGCACCCCCAAAACATTCAGACTTTTCTGCCTATCGTGCATAGGATTCTTCTTTTACGCCGCAATCCCTTCTTTTTCCGTTATCGTCCTATAACCATTCGTTCTTGTGTTCCTTGATAAATGCGATGTCTTCTTGATAGTGTAGAATATGTCCTTCTTCGACCATCTTTTGAAAAGCAGCATCGCCTTCACTGGCTTTTCTGGCAATGGTTTTGCATAGTCCTTCTAAACGAAGCAAGACCATTTCTAGCGTACCTTCCTTCATTTCCATCCCGTACGATTCAAAAAACAAGGCCACTCGCTGTTTTCGCTGATTGGCATGCAGCAGTGGTTGGTAATGGATTTTTTCTCCAGATTCAGTAAAAGAAAATCTACTTAAAGGCACGCAGGTATAGAGCGTATAGGCGACATCCCAATGTCTTGGACCCGGAGCCGCTAAATCAAAATCAATAATGCCAATCGGGAATTGTTGATGGAAAATGATATTGTACATAGCAAAGTCGTTATGACAGATAACTTCACGCGGGCCAGGAGTGTGATCCAACGACTGCCACTGATCATCGAATGGAAAATCACTCACACAATCATGATATAGCCGAAGCATTTTCGCTATTTCTTGTAACGCTTCGTCTGCCTTCATATATTCCTTCCAGGGATAATGACCAGCCTCTCCTTCAATAAAGGACAGGATTTCTCTCCCCTTTTCATCCATACCTAAAAATTTTGGCGCATACGGATAGCCTTTTCTTTCCAAGTGCTTCAATAATTCATGGATGTTCTTGCTTCCTGGCTTTACTTCCCTTCTAACTGTATTGCCAGAACGGTAAACGTTCGTTACGTTTCCGCCCGCTAATAATTCTTCCCTCGACGATGACGATTTTGACATATCATGATCGCCCCTTTCTTTAGACGAAAAAAGAAAGCGTCCCTGTTGTGGAACGCCATCTATATTACTGCACGACGATTTTTTTCGTAGCTTCTACCTTGTATGGCAGGTGGTTGCTGTAGTTGAGCTCTACCCGAATCTCATGCTCTCCCTTTGGCAGCTTTTTCAGTAAAAACTCAGGCTGATAAATCATCCCTTTGGGTTCCCCATTCAGGTATAAATGAGCGTGCCCTTCTCCAAAGACTGGAGTGTCGGCCAATTCGCCATTTTCCTGAACAAACGTGAAGTTCTCTGTGAGCAAGGATACTTCTGCCGTCGTACCATCCACCTGAACCTCCATATTCAGCGCCGGCTTTTCAGTGCCTGCTGGCTGATTCAAGGGTGCAGTCGCTGTAACAGGCGCGGTCGGTTCTGACGGACGATAAGAGTCAGAGACGTTTAGCGGGTCTTTGACCAAAAGCACGATTCCCGCCACCAGCACTACAAGAAAAACGATTCCGCCCAAAATGAGATTGCGCATACTGATAATAAAGACTTTCATGTCTCTACTCTCCCTTTCGCAAGTGCTTGTCACTTATTTGTACATGCATATGCGAGAGTGAAGAGAGTTAGAAGCAAAAACTTTTTCTAGTAGGTAAAAGACACTTTTTTGAGCAACCTCTAGTAGTTAGCGGTAGTTAATAAATTGTACTTCCAATGGCAGATCAGCCTTGCGAATCGCACTGATGATTTGCTGCAATTCGTCTTTACTTTTGCCCGTCACGCGAATTTGGTCATCTTGAATCTGTGTTTTCACTTTGACCCCTGTATCTTTGATAATGCTATTGATCTTTTTCGCATTGTCTTTGTCGATTCCCTGCACCAGCTTCACTCGTTGACGGACAGTGCCGCCCGCTGCCGGTTCAATTTTGCCGTAGTCAAGGTTCTTGATGGGTACGTCCCGTTTGACGAGCTTGCCAAGCAAAATGTCTTTTACCTGACTGAGCTTGAAATCGTCATCGGAGACAAGGACGAGCTCTTCCTTTTCCAAGGAGATGCTGCTCTTGCTCCCTTTGAAGTCAAAGCGATTTTCTATTTCCTTTAATGCGGTCTGAATCGCGTTGTTTACTTCGGACAATTCAACCTTGGACACGATATCAAATGAACTCTCTTTACTCAAAGGAATTCTCCTCTCTTTTATTAGATCGCACGAATCAAGCCACCATCGACGAGGAACGATTGACCTGTCACGTAGCTGTTTGCCGGGGAAGCCAAGAATGTCACCATCCGTGCGAACTCGTCAGGCTGACCGTATCTGCCCAATGGGATTTGTTTTTCCCAATTTTGTCTTACTTCATCAGTACTCATACTTTTTGCTTCTGCTGTCATCCCATCTAGCTGTGCCACTCGATCCGTCGCGATTCTGCCAGGTCCGATGGTGTTAATGAGAATTCCGTCTGGCCCGAGTTCTGAAGAAAGCGTCTTGGAAAGGCCCAATACCCCTGTACGAAACGTATTGGACAAAAGCAAATTCTCAATCGGCTGTTTAAAGGACGAGGAAGCGAAGTTGATGATTCTTCCAAATTGGTTCGCTCGCATATGAGGCAAAACAGCACGAATAGCTCGAACATAGCTAAGCAAATTTAACTGGAAGGCTTGCATCCACTGTTCATCCGTCAGCTGTTCGAATCTGCCTGTCGCAGGACCACCTGAATTGTTAATTAATATATCGACGCTGCCAAAATGCTGGACCGTTGCTTCGACAACTCGCTTGATATCTTCTTCTTTCGTCACATCCACTGCTACTGCAAGAGGAGATTTGCCAGTAGCCTGTTCGATCTCGGCACGAACGATTTCCAGAGCAGCTTCATCTCTACCGCATATCGTGACATTCGCTCCCTCTTCGGCAAGGCATTGCGCTGTTGCCTTTCCCAATCCTTTTGATGACGCGAGTACCAGAGCGGTTTTTCCTTGCAAAAATAGATCCATATGCATGCTCCTTTCATGGTTCACTCATGTATGTATCTTGATCTCTCTATTCTACAGAACTTTCAGACGAAGGAAAAGCAAAAGAGAAGGGGGCCAGCACATGCTCCCCTTCTCTTCCGATCACTATACCTCTGTCGGAGGTACGTCCTTATCTTTGTTTTGTTTCGCCTCTCGTTTTGCTTCGCGTTTCGCCTGACGAGCTGCCTTGCGTGCCAGTCTTCTTGCCTTTGCCCCTTCAAACAGGGAGTACAGGACAGGAACGAGCACCAGTGTGACGATGGTATGGAAGATCAAGCCGGAAATAACGGCTGTGGCAAGCGGCGCTTCCAAATCGGAGCCTTCCGCCATTGCTAGACCCATCGGCAGCATTCCCAAAATTGCGGTCAGCTTCGTCATGATGACGGGACGAATACGTTCCTTGGTCCCTTGGATAATCGCCTCTGCGGTTTCCATTCCACGCTTGCGCAGCAGGTTGATCCTGTCGATCAAAAGAATCGCATTGGATACGACGATACCGACAAGCATGATGATTCCGATCATCGCCATTTCACCGAATGTCCGCTGCGTAAGGACGAATCCAAGCACAACGCCGACCAAGGCCATCGGAATCGTCAGCATGATGATAAATGGTTGGGACATCCGCCCGAACTGGGCAACCATGATGACGTAAATCAGAGCCAGAACACCTAAGAATACGAAGATCCCTTGGTTCATGTTCGTGCTTTGCGCTTTCAGTTGACCGGCGATTTCCACACTATATCCTGCTGGTACAGGTACGGTTGGCAATTTTTCATCAAGCGCACGGCCTACTTCCCCTAATTCAGTTCCCACCATCTCGGCAGAAACTGTCACGATGCGTTCGCCTTCTTGTCGCACGATCGTGATCGGAGACTTGCTGTACTCTACCTCTACCAGGTCTGACAAAGGCACTGCTGCTCCGTCTTTTGCAGTCACCATAATCGTTTTGAGCTGATCCGGATGCTTCAGCCAGTTGTCCGGCATCTTGGCAACGACGTCTACTTCAATTCCATCTTGTGTGATGGACGTAATTTGTTGGCTGCCGATTAACACACTCAGTTGTTGCAAAAGCGAACGGTGATCTACATTCAGTCTGGTAAGTGCTTCTTGTTTTGGGACGAGCGTAACTTTTTCTTTTCCTTCTTTAAAATCGTTGCTAATGTTGGTTACCCCGTTAATCGTGCCGAGCATCGCTTCCAGATCGGTTGCGACCTTCTGCATGACTTCCATATCTTCCCCGAAAACTTCCAGTTGGATCGGGCCACTTCCGCCTTGTTGTCCAAAAGACATGGAGACAGATTCGATTCCTGGGGCAGCATTCAGTCGATTGTTAATATCTTCGCTCAGAGCGTCCTTATCCCGCGTTCTTTCCGACTTCGGAATCAGGGAGAGGAATAGTGTTGCGTCTTCCTTGGAAGCAAAGAAGAATACATCCTTGATTTCCGGGAGCTCGCGCAGCGATGCTTCCGCGGTGATGGCTGCTTTTTGAGCTGTTTCGAGTGTTGCACCAGTTGGCATCTTCATACTGGCAAAGATGATATTTTCGTTTGGATTGAGCCCTTGACCCATTTTCATAAACGGAGTGAGGAACACGGAACCAACCAGCAAAGTTACTGCGAGTAAGATCGTTTTAATCCTGTGGTTGATCGCTACATTCAAAATGCCGCTGAATACGCGAATAATAAAGTGTTCCTTGCCTTCTCCTTCTAGCGACACATGCTTATCATTCTGCAAGAAGCGATTGGAAAACACAGGGACGAAGAAGAAAGCAGCAATTGTTGATGCAATAATGGCAGCGGATACCGTAAAGGCGATGGTGGCCAAAATCGGTTTCAGCCAGTCTTCAAAATCCGCAAAAACAAGTGGCAAAAAGACGATAATGATCGTGAGCTGCGAGGTGAACACAGGCGTCAAAACTTCTTTCGTTCCTTTAATGATTGCCTGCTTCAGCTCTTCGCCCTTTTCCCGGTAGTGATAAATACTTTCCAATACGACGATTGCGGCATCGACGATCAAGCCGACTGACAAGCTCAGCGACAGCAAGCTGATCATATCTATGTTGTAGCCTGCGAGCTTCATCGCGATGAACGTCATGAACGCAGAGAGTGGCAATGTCGTAGCGATGACGAGTGTGACCCTCCAGTTGCGAAGGAAGACGAACAAGATAATGATCGCAAGCGCTCCACCAATCATGACATCCCGGCTGAGGTTGCTCACGGCATGCTCGACAAAGGAAGCTCCTTCGAACATGACCTTGATGTTGTATTTGCCGCTTGCTTCTGCGTTTATCTCGCGAACGACATCTTCTACTTGCTTTTGGGTCGTGATCAAGTCATAGCCCTCAGCCCGCGACACGCTGATTTGAATAAACACGGCACTGTTTGTCAGGGCGACGTAGTCTTTTACTTTTCCACGCATGTCTTCAATCTGTGCCAGTTGATCCAGTGAGATGGTTCCTTTTGGCGTGTCGATTGGCAGTGCCTGTATTTCCTGCGGAGTCTGATAAGTATTGTCAATCATGACAACCGTATCAAACCCTACGTTCTCCAATGTACCAATCCCTTGCTTCCAATTCGTGTCCTGAAGCTGTGAGATAACATTCGCTGGGGTCGTTTGATACGCATTCAATCGATCCGGTAAAAGGGTTATCGCAATTTTGTTCTCGAAGCTTTTCTCTTCTATGAATACTTCCTTGACTCCCTCGACTTCTTCAATGCGGTCCTTGATCGAGGTTTTTGCCAAACTCAGCATGGTCTTCGGATCTGCTCCCACGATGGCAAAATCAATCATTTGATCGCTACCCAGATTGTCCTGGTAGATGTCTACAGAGTCAACGGCTTTCGGAAAACCGTTTCGGAGACGGTTGATAGCATTTTGTACATCTTGCTTAACCTGCTCACCTTTGCCTTCATTTGCAGTAATATTGATTCTGACAAAGCCAGCACTTGTTGAAGAAGAGTATTTATTAATATCACTAATCGATTTTAGCTCTTGTTCTACTTTCTTCGTTACTTTTTCTTCCATCTCTTCTGGAGGCAGTGCACCACCGGAAATTCTTACGTTAATGTTAGGGAAGTTCGTCTTTGGAACGAGTTCGATATTAAAGCTGAATAAGGACCCCAAGCCTGCAATGACGAGCAAGAATGTAAATAAGTAGACGATGAGCTGTCTTTTGAGCAAAAAGAGAATGATCTTGTTCATGCTTATTCTCCCTTCGCCTCTACTTTTTGCCCTTCGACGTAGAATGTAATTCCACTACGCAGGAGCTGGTCGCCTTCTTTTACTCCAGATACGATTTCGATGGAGTCTCCGACCATTTGACCGGTCTTCACTGCTTTTTTAACGATCAGTCCATTCTCTACTGCCATCACGTAATGATCGGTTTGACTCACACCGACACTTTCCAGCGGCACCAGGAAGCCATTCACTTGACGTGGCAACTCAATTGTCGCTGCCATTCCCCCACGCCAGTAACCATCTGCATTCGGAATGGCGATCTCGACGCGGTACTTACCTGTATTCTTGTTTACAACTGGTGAAATAAAGGCAATGGTTCCTTCACTTTTCTTTCCGTCGTCCGACAAAGCATGCACCTTCGTTTTCTCACGGAACTGGCTGATCAAATCATTGGAAACATCCAAGGCTACCTTCACTTCGGACAGGTCAACGAGTCGAATGATTTCCTGACCGGGTGAAACCTGCTCACCAATTTGCAAGTTCACATCGACGACTGTTCCTGCGAATGGCGCTTGAATTTTCGCATCATCCAAGGTCTTCCTTGCACGGTCTACACCGCCTGCTGCAGCTTTAATCGAAGCGTTGGCGACCATGACATCTTCTGGCTCCGCTCCTTTTTGCAGTTCATTCAGAGACAGCTGAGCATCACGCAGTGTAATCTCTGCTTGCGTAACGGCCCGTTTATTCGCATTTATTTCGTTTTGCGAAATGGCTCCGCCAGCAAACAGCTTTTCGCTTGTTGCGAGATCCTGCTTTGCTTTATCCAAGCTGTCTTGCGCACTTTTTACCTGCAGGCGCTTCTGTTCGAGTGCTTCTTGTGTCGCTCCCTTTAACGTCTTGATTTTACGTGCTGCTGCTTCCTCCACCTGCCCCTGTGCCGCTGCAATTTCTTTTTGCTGGTATCGCGTATCCAATGTGGCCAATAACTGACCTTGGGCGATTTTTGCTCCTTTGGTGGCGGAGATCGCTGAGATCGTTCCGCCTGTACCAAACGACAGCACCGCGTCCCGTTTGGCTTCTACCATCCCTGTGACTGAGAGCATCACTGGCTTTGTTGCCTTTTGAACCTTAACTACCTCTACTGCCTTTGCTTTCGCCTCAACTGGCGGTGCAGCTTCCGGTGCAGCACCACCAGAACAACCTGCTGTGATCAGCATGAGTGAAGCCAAAATAATCGATGCCCGTTTTTTCACAAGAATTCCTCCAAATTTTCACAATCATTCCTCATGGCGTAATTGTGCCAGTTTTTACCTTTACTGCAAAACAGTCAGCGGGTGGAAATTCATATCCGCCTCTAGACGGAGACCAGCACCTCCTAGCGCATAAATAGATACGCAAGGAAAATGGGAAAGTTACCTTATTTTGGACGAGTTATAAGAAAAATTTTACAAAATGTACATTTTAGGAGGCGTTTTCCATAGAAACTGAAAAAAGGCAGCCAAGTCTTGGACTTGAACTGCCTTTCGGATACCATTTCTTATTTCTGTTCGACTAGCTGTTCCAGTTCTTCGAGCAATTCCTTGAAGACACTCAAGGCTTCCGCGATCGGTGTTGGAGAAGTCATATCTACGCCTGCGCCCTTAAGCAGATTGAGTGGGTAATCGGAGCTGCCACCCTTGAGGAACTGCAAATAGCGATCCACGGCTGGCTGGCCTTCCTCCAAAATCTGCTTGGAGAGAGACGTCGCCGCCGAGAAGCCCGTAGCGTACTTATACACATAGAAGCCGCGATAGAAATGAGGGATGCGTGCCCATTCTAAATCTACCTCGCTGTCTACCACCATGTCTGGGCCGTGGTAGGCCACATTAAGCTCACGGTACATCTCACTGAGTGAATCTGCAGTCAGCGGTTCCCCTTGCTCTTCTTTTGCGTGGATAAGCTTCTCGAATTCAGCAAACATCGTTTGACGGAATACCGTGCCACGGAACTGCTCGAGATAGTGGTTAATCAGGTACATGCGCTGCTTCTTGTCCGTCGTCGTTTCGAGCAAATGATTCATCAGGAGTGCTTCGTTCAGTGTGGATGCCACTTCTGCTACGAAAATCTTGTAATCGGCATACGTATACGGCTGCGCGTGATTGGAATAGTAGCTGTGCAAAGCATGCCCCATCTCATGCGCAAGCGTAAACATGTTGTTCACATTGTCCTGATAGTTCATGAGCACAAACGGGTGTGTCGTGTAGGCACCCCAGGAATACGCTCCGCTCGTTTTCCCTTCGTTTTCATGCACGTCGATCCAACCATTCGAGAAGCCCTCTTCCAGAATACGCCCATATTCCTCACCCAGTGGATGGAGCGCCTCTTTAATGGTCGTTACGGCCTGATCATACGGGATTTTCATGTCCGTCTCTGGAACGATTGGCACGTACAAATCGTACATGTGCAGCTCATCTACACCCAACAATTTTTTGCGCAAAGCAATGTAGCGGTGCATAAGCGGGAGATGCTCGTGAATCGTTGCAATCAGGTTATCGTATACCGGGAGCTCTACATTATCAGCAAACAAGGCTGCATACAGAGCAGACGGGTATTTTCGCGTACGTGCGTAGAAAACATCCCCTTTGATGGCGGATGTCAACGAAGCCGCAATCGTGTTACGGAACTTGCCATACGTGCCATACAACGCCTCGAATGCTTCCTTGCGCACCCGTCTGTCTTTGCTTTCCATGAACTGCGTATAGCGTCCCTTGGTTAGCTCTACTTCTTCCCCGTTTTCATCCGTAATCATCGGGAATTTCATGTCAGCGTTGTTGAGCATGCCAAATATTTTGGAAGGAGAGGACGCAATCTCGCTCATGTTGGCCAGCAATGCTTCTTCCTCAGCGGATAGCGTATGTGGCTTGAAGCGGGTAATCTCTTCCAAAAGAATGCGGTAGTGCTCGAGGCCTTCTACTTCTTTTAGCCACGTTTGCAAGTCTTCTGTCGGGATCGCCAAAATCTCTGGCTGTATGTACGAAATCGAACCGTATACCTGCGTGCTTAGGCTGGTCGCTTTGTCAGTCAATCCTTGGTACTTGCTATTCGCATTATCCTCGTCACGGCGCATGCGTGCATAGACGTACACTTGGTCAAGCGTCTTCAATAATTCATCTTGCAGAGTCAACACGGCCAGCAACTGTTTACCGGAAGTAGCCAGTGTGCCTTTCATTTCTGCGATTTTGCCTGTGAGTTCCTTCGCTTTTTGTACGTCCGCTTCCCAATCATTATCAGTTGGATAAATGTCCTCTAGGCGCCATTTGAATTCAGCTGGGACATCACTGCGTTTCGGCAGTGTTTTGCTTTTATTCACCGTGATCACTCCCTCGTTATCCATGTAAGATGAAATGGTCAAATCATCCATATGTTTATCCTATCGTATTATGCCTGCGGGTTCAAATCATTCAAGAACTTCTACGTTCCCAAAGAAAAAAAGCCGAGCTTTCCCAAGATGGAAAAGTCAGCTTCTCCCTACACCGATATAGTGAAAGCCTGCGTCCTTTACATCTTGGATCGGCCATGCATTACGTCCGTCTACCAAGAGTGGCTGCGCCATGCTTTGGTATATTTGTTTCCAATCCACTTGAAGACACTCTTCCCATTCTGTGACCAATAATGCGGCATGCGCTCCATTAAAAGCCTCCTCCGCGGATTGTGTGTACGTGATCTGCGGATAGTGCTTGCTCACAAAAGGGGCTCCAATCGGATCGTATGCTTTAACGAAGGCGCCTTTTTGCAAGAGTGCTTCTATTAGTTTGAGAGAAGGCGCTTCGCGGATGTCATCTGTATCTGGTTTAAACGTCAACCCCAGAACAGCTATCTGTTTGCCTTTCACATCTGGGAGTTGCACACACAACTGGTCCAAAAACCATAGGGGCTGTGTAGCATTCACCTCTCGCACCTTATCGAGAATGCTTAAACGAATCTGGTGCTCTGCTGCGAGTTGCAGAAGCGCAATGGTATCCTTCGGAAAGCAGGAGCCGCCATAGCCTACACCAGCCCGTAGAAATTGTGGACCGATTCGACTATCGAGTCCCATCCCTCTTGCAATCGTGACGATATCCGTCCCGAGTGCCGTACTCAATCGGGCGAGCTCGTTCATGAAGGAGATCCGCGTTGCCAAAAACGCATTCGAGGCGTATTTGATCAGCTCTGCGTTTGCTCTGGTTGTAATTACTCGTGGTGCCTCCACACCTTTATACAGCTCCTCCATGCGAGCAGCTGCCTGTGAATTATCTACGCCGATAACGATTCGTGATGGCTCCAAAGCGTCTAACAGGGCACTTCCCTCCCGTAAAAATTCCGGGTTGGATGCAACAGACACCCCTTTGCAGCCTGCCAGCATCGCCGAGACTTTTTCACCTGTGCCAACTGGGACCGTACTCTTAATCACAATGATGCGTTCTTGAGGTGCGAGAGAATGGACCTTTTCGATGTCAGAAACAGCTCCCAGCAAATACGTTAAATCCGCTGTACCATCTGCTGCTTCAGGTGTCCCCACACAGATGAACAAAATCTCTGAATCTTTCGCCGCTACCAAATCAGTGAAAAATGCAAGGGTGCCTTCGTCCAATACTTTTTTCAGTGCCTCTTCTAAGCCTGGCTCGTAAATCGGCGAGATTCCTTGGCGCAATTTTTCTACCTTGGATTCAATGAGATCGATTCCAATTACTTGATGACCGTTCATGGCAAGGGACACAGCAGTCGTCAATCCTACGTAGCCGGTCCCGATAACGGCAACTTTCATTCCTTCACCTCATCATTTTTTTGACACACGTAAATATAGCTCTTCCAGCTTCATCCGTTGCTTATGGATATCGTGGTTTTTCTCTACTTTTATGCGAGCCTCTGTCGTGATCTGTGCCCACTCATGACTGTCCTTTAGTACACGGTTTATCATTTTCCCGAGCTCAGTTGGTGACTTTTCTGGGACAAGATATCCGGTCACCTTGTTTTCAACCAGCTCAGGAATCCCCGCGTGATAGGTGGAGATGACAGGACGTCCGCTTGCCATCGCTTCCATGATGACATTGGGAATTCCCTCCTGATTGCCATTTCTCGCCGTCTTGCATGCAATAACGAACAAATGACACTTGGCCAGTTCACGCTGGACTTCACGATGTGGTAAAGCGCCTTTGAGCACGACTTGTGTGCCTAACCTGTTTTTCTTGATAAGCCTTTTGAGCTTCTTCTTTTCCTCTCCATCGCCAATAATGATTAACTTGGCCTTCGGATACTTTTGATGCACATGGGTAAACGCTTTGATAAGCGTATCCATGCCCTTTTTCTCTGTCAGTCGCCCTACGCTTAACAATCGGTACTCCCCATTTTCCACCGGCTGTGATGGCAGCATGGGAAACTTGCGCAGATCAATTCCTGAACGGATGAGTGTAATTTTGGAAGGAGAACAGCCCAGGCGAATCAATCGCTTTTTCATGTGATTACTCACGACAGTAAACGCCTTGCCCTGTCGAAATAGACGCTTGAGGGACCGTCTGTAGCTTGGATTTTCTTTGACGCGCTTGGTCGCATCAAAACCGTGGAAGGAAGTGATCAGAGGCAGCTTGGTTATCTTTGCATAGGGAAGCAATTCTAATCCAGCAGGACCAAACCGGGCATGCAAGCATTTAATTTTTTTGCGCCTTATCCAAGTGGAGAGGCCGGCCATACGCTTGCGCACATAGACCGGCGAATATGGGAATTGCTTTCGATTAAAGGCTCGCTGTCTTGTCAACACAACTGGTTTGACCACTCGATGACCTAGCAATTGCTCATATATAAACGTTTCACTCTTGGGAAGAAACTTTCTGCGATAAACGAGGACCCGATGCATGCAACTGGCCTCCTGTATTCGTGAATTATCCCTTCGCCTGCAAACGCATATCCTCTAATTGACGGCGAAGCCCTTCTTCTAAAGTAACCTGTGGATTGTATCCCAAGCGTTGTCTCGCCAATTGGATATCTGCACATGTGCGGAGCGAGTCTCCCACTGGGCCCTTTTGAAAGGAGATTTGCGGTGTGACATTCATAAGTCCGCTCATGATGGACAGCACGTCGATCAGCTTGATTTCCCGATCGCCTCCAACATTGAAAATCTCGCCAGGAGAAGCATGTTGTGCTGCCAAGAGGTTCGCCTCTACAGCATCCGTCACAAACGTAAAGTCTCTTGATTTTTGTCCGTCACTATAGACGACCACCGGATCACCTTTCATCATTTGACGGAAAAAACGGTGGAAAGCCATATCAGGTCGTTGTCTGGGACCGTATACCGTAAAGTAACGCAGCATCGAAACCGGGAGTCCATATGCTTTGGCGTATACCGAACAGATTTGTTCCATCGCTTCCTTGGTGACACCATAAGGCGAAACTGGTCGGAGCGGTGCGGTTTCATTCGTTAACGTTCCTTGCATCGTTCCATATACCGAAGACGAGGAGGAGGCAACGATGACAGGCGGCTTCGCTCTTTCCAGGCAAGCCTCCAGCAAAAATTGGGTTGCTAAAACATTATGATTCACATAATCGATAAAAGCTTTCCCCCAACTATTCCTCACCCCTGGCAAGGCCGCCAGATGGTAGACTACATCTACTCCATCGAGCCAATCGTCCCAACGCTGGGCATGCAAGGAAGTAGAATGGAAGGTAAAAGTAGGGTGATTTCCAATTTCGGCCAGATTGCGCAATTTTGCAGCTACATCGTAATTATCAATAAACCCGTCTATTCCGACGACTGTCACGCCGTCATTTAATAATCGCTGAGTCAAATGAGATCCAATAAAACCGGCACAACCGGTGACCAGCGCTTTTGTCATCGTCTCCGCCGCCTCACTTTCTTCAGCCTTCTTATAATGAGATACCCATCACGATAGCCGTAGACTGCTCTGTACTTTTTGCCCCATCGTTTCAGGTAGTATTTAAATGTTTTTTTCCTCAAGAGATTACGCCTACGCTTCATTTTGTTATCGGTGAGTTGCCCTCTGTGCTTCGTCCTGTGGTAGAGTTTTTGATTGATGAATCGAACCGGAAATTTTTCGATCAATCGCAAAATGATCCGCCGATCTTCCATGATTCTGCCTCCGAACTTATCGGAGGTATCCCAGCCCCCCACTTGGCGTAGCGCCTCAACACGATAGCAACGAGGAGCTACCATCCAGCGATTGTACTTGAGAAACTGATATTTGTTACGGAAATGCTTGTGCTTCACCAGAAATGGATTGTAGTATCTCCCTTTACGTACTCTCCAGATTTTGATGTTGCCATAGAAAAGAGCCGTGCTTTTCCTGCTTTTATTGATGTACTTATTAATCGTGGCCAGCGTCCGCTTGGGTAACCAATCATCTGAATCTAGTTGTAGGAGATAAGGGGTATCGACCATCGACAACGCTTGATTCATCACTTTGCCGATCCCTGCGTTTTTTTCCATCCGATAATACTCAATGTTGGGATGAAACAAATATTTTTCGACTTTTTTCCTCGTCTTATCGGTAGACGCATCATCAATGATTAACAGCTTCCAATCTTTCGATGTTTGCTTCAAGACGCTACTGATTGCTTTACGAATAAATTTCGCTCGATTGTACGTTGGAATGACTACAGTAAAGGTCGGATTCATACGTCCTCCCTTTTAACAGCTGGAATACAAATAGATGATTTGTCGCTTACAATGAAGACGCCTGAACTGTTCGAAGATTGACCAATCATCATCGATGAGCGCCCAAACACGCTGTCTGTTATTTTCCATGCAATGTCTTGCAACGAGCTGTTTTCCAATAAGATACTGTTTTCGATATGCGCGCAATTTTTCAAGCTCACGCCATTTTGGATCGAGACATACGGTCCTATATGGCAATTTTCAATATGACAGCCCTCTCCGATTAAAACTGGACCTGTAATCTTCGAGTTTTTCACGATGCTTCCTTTGCCAGTTTGATGTCGATTGCCGAGCTCCCTCGTGAGCATCCATTGATTGGCTTCCAGCCAGCGTTCGATGGTTCCCACATCCGAATATTTTCCGTTGGTGACGGAATGAGCCATTTTAAAGCCGCGATCAATAAAGGCCTGAATCGCATCCGTTATTTCCAGTTCGCCCCGAGGAGATGGCTGTAGGGTTGCAATCGACTCAAATATTGGTGTGGTAAACAAGTATGCGCCAATAACCGCCAGATTGCTCTTCGGCTGACGAGGCTTCTCCTCTACTGAAATGAGTCTTCCTTTGTTTACTTCTGCAATCCCATAATCCTGTGGTCTCTCTACTTCGCTTAGCATCACAACACCGTCAGACTTTTTGTTGGTAAATGCGCGTGTAAGTCCGTGAAGTGAATCCATCAATAAATTATCACCTAGCAGCAGAATAAATGGTTCGTCTTGCAAGAACGGTTGCGCTAGTTGGACTGCATGGGCAATTCCCAACGGCACCTCCTGTTTGATAAACGTAATGGTAGCCCCGAATTGACTACCATCGCCCACCATGGGAGGAATCTGCACTTGAGAAGGATGTATCACGATGCCAATGTCCTGAATGCCCACTTCCCGTAGCTTGCGAATGCAATAGTGTAGGACTGGATGGTTGGCCACAGGGAGGAGGGTTTTTGGTTGCGAATAGGAGAAGGGGTGCAGTCGCGTACCACGTCCAGCACACAAGATTAACCCTTTCACAAGTATCACTCCCCAGTTGTGCTCTGCGATACTTATAAGGTATGCGTATCTGGAATGCTGGACAGGGCAGACGTCCACATTGGCAAAAGAAAAGGCAACCACCTACCAAAATCCCTGATGAATTAACCGGTTTTTAATAGCTGTTGTTTCTCTTGTTCGCGCTGTGGAACAGCTTTTTCAAACACTTTCAGATAGCCTTGTGCAGTCGCGTACCAGGAAAAAAACTTTGCTCGCTGCAGGGCCTGTTTGCCCATTTCATTCCGGACCACAGGTGAGCTCCACAATAGCTCCCAGACAGCAGGCAAGCCTTTATTCCACTCTTTTGGTGGTATGATAAACCCATTAGTTTGGTGGGTAACAACTTCACGAATACCACCACGCGGAGTGGATATCACAGGTTTGCCTGATGCCATTGCCTCTAAATTGACGCGGCAAAAGGCTTCCTTCCAAACTGAAGGTGTCGCCACTACATCACCAATCTGGTAGTACAGTGGCATCTTTGCGGAAGGTACAAAATTGACGAAACGAACCTTATCGCCCAACGGTTTTGCAAGTCGTTTGAGCTCGCGCACATACGGATTCAAACGATTGCTACCGTATCCTGTCCCTCCCACAATGACGAGTTTAGCCTTCGGGTCTTGCTTGCTCACTTGGCGAAAGGCTTTGATCAATACATGTACCCCTTTCCCACGCATGAGTCTTCCCGCGTAAAACAGGACGCGATCATCAGGTAGTAATCCGATTTCTTCGCGCATTTTTTTAATCGAGGTTTTTGCTACCTGATAAGGGGTGACATCAACTCCCAGGTGAACCGCATGAATTTTTGCAGCAGGAATCTTGCACGTCTTTATAAAATGCTGCCGCAAAAATTCGCTATTCGTAATAAATCCAGCTGCCTGTCGAACCGCACGCCGCATATTTTCCTTGCTAATGATCGGCTGGGAACCGTAAACGTGGGAATGCATGTTTACAAAGATTGGAATCTTCGGAAAATGGCGTTTCAGTGATAAGACATAAATTGGTCTGTTTTCTACGAGAATGACATCTGGCTTGTTCTTTTTTATCTGTTTAATAATCCGTCGCAAATATGGCTTTGGACCTTGATAACGAACGCGTATGAACTGTCGGTTGTCCTCCACGGATGAGGATGGATAGGTCGCACATTGACGGGTGTAGATCGTGACTTTGTGCGATGGATCGATCATCTTTGTTACCTCGTCAATATCGTGTTCGACCGAACTTCCTTTGACGGGTGGCACTGAGAATGGCCCTGGACTAATGATCGCGATGTTCATTTCGCTCGATCTCCCACTCCTTTTTCAGGGAAAGAACTACACGATACAAGTACTGTATTTCTTTCATATGGTTTTCTTCTAGCTTCTTCCATCTCTCCTCCCATGCAGCAAGTGCCTCTCTCAGCTCCCTTACTTCTTGTTCAAGCTTTTGAACTTGATCCCCGACTGCCTCGTCGGGCTCTCTCATAATGATTCCGAAGGTAGGCTCCAAAACGAGTTCCTTCTGCTGTTCTTCACTCGTGTTCACGACAAGCTCCTGGACATTTTCTGTTTCTTCTTCTTCCTGCTTTTCATTGGGTTTTACGATTGAAATGCGTTGAACTGCTTCATCTACGACATAATTTCCTGAAAAGACACCTGGTGTTACCCAATGCGACAGATCCCATTTTTTCCGTTTTTCCACAAATCATCGCCTCCTGAAGCATGCATCTACGTAATATGTTATGACAGACAAGGAAAATGGGTACGTGTACGGTGGCATAGAAAAAACCGCTTGATTTTGGTGAAATCAAAGCGGTTGCCCATGGTCTCTCACATTTGCTTGTCTACGGAAGTTCAAGCTGTAAAGACGTGCTTGTTCTACTGTTGTAATCTGTTGCTTTTGCCATTCGAGCAAGATTCTGTCGATGTAGCGTATATGCAGCTTACCGACGGTTGCTGCTTCACGCAACGCGGTCAAAATCAATTCTTCCTGATAGCCGTCCTGTTCGGTCCACATATGAATACTCTCTAATTCAAATGGCGATAAGGGGCGACCAAATGCCTGCTCAAAACGGGCATATATCGCAACAGGCTCCGTATCCAAAGAAACAGCTACCTCTATATACGGCTCCATGATTCTAGGGTCTGCTTGCTGCTCTCGCCAAGTCTGGTACAGCTTTTTGTACAACGGGGTCAAGTTGTATTGCTCATGCCGCATTCCCGTCTGTGGGTCGATAAACTCATCTATCGTAATCCAGTCTTCTTTTAAGAGCTTTTGCAGAGATTGAATCAATCTCCGGCTCGTCATGGACATGCGTTCCTCCAGCTCCGTCAAGGTCGGGAAACGATTCCCTTCCTGCTGAAAGGATAGCAGATGAATCAGAAGCATCATCTCATCATCAGTCAATGACATTCGTTTATACATTTTCAAAAGAAGGTTGGAGACAGATGTTGCACCTTCTTGCAACAATTGCAATATATGGGAGTCCATAACGCATATTCACCTCTGGGTTGGAATAACAAGGGAGTGCGTAAAACGCGCTGTCAAACAATAGGAACACCCTGCTGCCCTCTCGCAACAGGGTGTAGATAGTCAATCAAAAATGAACGCTCGCCTACGGGTAGAGACGATTCAGCATGCGTGGGAATGGGATCGTTTCACGTACATGGTCCAGTCCGCAAATCCAGGCAATTGTCCGCTCCAGGCCCAAACCAAAGCCGGAGTGAGGAACCGTACCGTATTTACGCAGATCCAAATACCAGCGATAAGCCTCTTCAGACAGCTCATGCTCAGCAAAACGTTTCTCCAACAGCTCAGGATCATCAATCCGTTGGCTACCGCCGATGATTTCACCGTATCCTTCCGGTGCGATCATGTCCGCACACAGAACCACTTCCGGGCGTTCAGGATGTGGCTTCATATAGAATGCCTTAATTTCGGTAGGATAGTGGGTGATGAATACAGGCTTGTCGAAGTGATCCGCAATCATCGTCTCATCCGGCGCCCCGAAGTCGTCTCCCCATTTGATTTCGCTACCTTTTTCCTGCAGGAGCTTAATCGCATCATCATAAGAGATGCGTGGGAACGAACCCGTTACATTTTGCAGCTTGGTTGTGTCGCGTTCCAGCGTTTTCAGTTCGCGCGCACAGTTTTTCAGTACGGATTGTACGACGTGAGAAACAAATGCTTCCTGAATGCGCAGGTTTTCTTCATGATCAACGAAAGCCATCTCCGGCTCGATCATCCAGAACTCGATCAAGTGACGGCGAGTCTTGGATTTCTCGGCACGGAAAGTTGGACCGAAAGAGAACACGCGACCTAGCGCCATTGCGGCAGCTTCCATATAAAGCTGGCCGGACTGCGACAGATACGCATCCTCCTCAAAATATTTGGTATGGAACAGATTCGTTGTCCCTTCCGCAGAGGTCGGTGTCAGGATCGGTGGATCTACTTTTACAAATCCGTTCTCTTGGAAGAACTCATACATGGCACGAATAACTTCGGAGCGTACAGCCATAACCGCACGCTGACGTGGAGAACGCAGCCACAGATGACGATGATCCATGAGGAAGTCAACACCGTGCTCCTTCAAGGAAATCGGATACTCCTGTGCGATTTGAATAATTTCCACACCTGTTACTGTCAGTTCGAATCCGCTAGGTGCGCGGTCATCAGCACGAACTAGACCCGTTATGTATAGAGAGCTTTCCTGCGTGAGCTGTGAAGCATTCTCCCACACTTCTTCCGCTACTTCTGCTTTCACTACTACGCCTTGAATGAATCCGGAGCCGTCACGGAGCTGCAAAAATTGAATCTTACCGCTGCTGCGTTTGTTGTATAACCAGCACCCCATGCGTACTTCTTGTCCAACATGCTGCCCGATTTGGGCAATCGTCGTCAACATTGAATGATTCCCTCCATTTACCATGCCACGCAAATACAGACTAAGTATACCTAAACAATTATACTATTGGGGGCCTGCAAATTCAATGAAAGTATCCTCGTCTATTGTTAACCATAAAATACTTATGTAAACAAATGTGCATTGGGAGACCTTAGCTCAACTTCGGCCTCCCTGCTTCTGAATGATCCACTCGCCCCATTGTTGTTTCCTACCGGTTATAATTCGTTTTCGTTATCATGATCACTGTCACTATCTTCATCACTGTCATGGTCATCATCGTCATTATCATTATCATCATCGTCGTTGTCGTAATCGTCGTTGTCGTCATCATTGTCATTGTCGTAATCGTCGTAGTCGTAGTCATCGTCATCGTCATCATTATTATCATCATTGTCGTCATCATCGCTATCGACTTCTTCACTACTCTCTAGCTCTGTATCACTTTGACCCGTATCTTCTTGTTCTTCCTCGACTTCTTCTGCCTCGGAGTTCTCCTTATCCGTAGACCATTCTAAGACATCATACGGTAACGCTTCTCCTTTTTCACCAATCGCGATCCAGTGTATCACTCCATTCGCTTCCTGGCCGTCTTGATGGCGAAACACTGTGATAACCGCTGAAGTCCTCTTCGTATATTTGAGCGACGTATAAAGACCCGCCTGATTCGTCATCGCTACCATACAAAAATGAGTATCCGCATATGGCATCGGCAATCGAACCGTAACATCCATAGACTTGCTCGTTGCAGACAGTCTGAATGGGGCAAAACCGTATTGCTGCAAGGTCACTCCTAGCTGATTATGTGTCTCAATAGATGGGAAGGTCAGCTTATCATGCGTAATTGACTGATCCGCAATGTGATGAGTATTGACAGCTTTCGCCGCAATTTTAGAACCGGTCACGGATACATCAACCAATTTTTCCTCCGTAATGATCCGATTTTGCAAATGCTGTCCTGTAATACTCTTGGTGACAAGGTGATCGCCTCTGATGGTCCCTTCCATAATGTGGCTTCCGTCCAAGCTGCCTTTAATGACATGACATCCACTAATGGATTGCATTTCCAGCTTGCTCGTATCTATGCTCTGGTCGGCTATTTTCTCACGGGTGATACTGCCATCTTGAATTTTTTCCTTAGAAACGGAGTTGGGCTGGAGATGTTCATTATGCACGATTTGATTCCCGAGATGTATGGACGATATTGCTTTTTCGGCGATCTTTTCCCCTGTCACAGCTGATTTACCCAAATGGCGCGTCTTTATCGCATCTTTTGATATTTTGGGAGCTGTAATGATGGCATCACCAAGTTTGCTTGTCGTAATGCTAAGCTCTGAAATTTTGTCTGTGGAAACAGATTCCGGTGCCAGTTTCGAGGTGGTCACCAAGTGATCATGCAAATGCTGCGTCTGAATGATATATTCGCGCAGATGATTGCCCCCAATGAGTCTGTCCGTCAAATGCTGTTCTTCTATAGACTTTCTTGCCAGCTTTTCCGCACGAATGGTCCCATCAACCAGGTGTCGCGAATTCACGCTCTCGTCGAGCAAATGTTGCTCTCCTACACTCCTGTTTGCCAGCTTGTCGGTAGTGACAGCCTTGTCAGCGAGTTTAGCAGTCGTAATCTGCTGATCGCCGATTTTCCGGGACGTCAGAATACCGTCTTGCAAATGACCTGATAGTACGCTACCAACTTGTAGGTGTGCACTACTGATCGATTCTCTGGCGATCTTTTCGGACGTGACACTGTTGTTGTCCAAATGCTCCGTCAAAATGGCATATGGCCCCACTTTCTCACTGGTCACCGCTTCAGGATGCAAATGCTGGCTATAAATGGCCTGAAAAGCAATGTGATTATCAGTGATACTGCCTGGGCTAATGTTACTGCCATCCACTACTTCTTCTGTAAGATGATGATGATAAATGGAGCCCGCACGAATATGTTGTGCCTCAATCGCGTCTTCGTCTATCTTGGTTGAGGTCACCGCTCCATCGCGCAATTTATCGCCAGTGACCGCTCCATCCTCCAGCTTTACAGAATTAACTGCATAATTAGCGAGGTTTCTGGTTTGAATGCTCCCCATCTTAATTTTCTCAGAGGTAATCGCTTGATCTTGAATCAACTCAGTCGTAATCGCTTGTTCCTGAATATGCTTGCTCTGGATGGATTCGTCTGCGAATTTTATGGAGTCGATCGTCTTATCAGCCAGCTTTTCCGATGTAATACTATTGTTAATTAATTTTTGTGTGGAAATTGAATAATCCTGCAAATGTTCACTGCTTACGATCCCCTGCCCCAAATGCTCCCGCTGGACCGAGTGCGGAGCAATTTTGATGGAGGTCACGCTTTTGTCCGCTAGCTTGCTGCTATCTACCGCATAATCCTTTAAAATCGAATTATCAACGGCTCCCTGCTTAATTTTCGACGAATCAATCGCTCGGTTGGCAATCTTTTCTGTCGTCACGGATTGATCTGTTAAGTCATCTGTATACACAAACGATTGAGCCCGATCGTCACTTCGGTCTTTGAGTACCTTCGAATAAACGTTCTGATTCGTAGGAGGGTCCTGTTTAGGTTTTTTTGGAGATGTCTTTTGCTCTTTTGGATTGGCAGCAGAGGGGGGAGCGGTGGGAGGAGCGGTTCTCTGGCTACTCTCAAAGTCACTTTCGAGCAGATTTAATTCTAGGTCTTCTATCCACTCCCGATCGGTTGAAGATGTATAGCTGAGCGGCATTTCATGCATGGTCTGCCTAAAGGTTTTGCTCAGACTTTTGTTTGCTTTTCGCCGGTTCGCATTGGCCATAGGGTCTCCTTGCCTCCTGATGTCTTTCCCGTATCACTCTGTAGGATATTCAACATTCGCCTTATTTGGCACCCCGACTACAAAATTGTTTCAGCATCGGCTCCTCAAGTCGCCAGAAAACAAAAAAACCTGCTTCGCCAACTCTTTCATTGGCTAGCAGGTTTTCTATTTTTACACGGCAACTTCTTCCTTCGTCTGTGACAGGAGTGACCTGAACTCTTCTCCTTGCAGGACTTCCGCCTCCATCAAGGTATATAAGCCTGTTTGGAATACGGAATCATACTGTTTCAACAGATTGCGAGTTTCCGCTAACAATCCTTCCAGCAAACGCTCTACTTCGTCATGGATACGGGTCTTATCCATGTATTGCAAATGCACAATACCCAGCTCAGACATTCCACTTTGTACAATTTCCTGGGCCATTCCCAGTGCTTGTTCGAAATCATTTTTCGAGCCTGTACTGCGCCCGCCGTAGTATATTTCTTCCGCTACTGCTCCACCAAGGCTAACCATGATTTGTTTTTCCAGCGCTTCCTTCGTGTACAGATAGCGATCTTCCATTGGATTTTGGCGGACGTACCCGAGTGCTTTGCCCCGTGGGCTCAAAGTTACTTGAGAGACAGATCCTGGACGGACCATCTCACTGACAATGGCATGCCCCAGCTCATGCAAAGCGACACGCTTCTTCTCTTCCTCTGATGCTTGACGGTCGACCTTCTCCCCTAGCATCACCTTGTCTACTGCATAAGCAAAATGCTTCGCCCCGATCTTTTCATTACGGTCACGCATGGCATAAATGGCCGCTTCATTTGCTACACTTTCTAGCTGTGCGCCTGAGAAGCCGAATGTTTCTTGTGCCACTTTTTCCAATACGACATCTTCGCCGAGCGGTTTGTTCGCCGTATGAATGGTCAAAATCTGTTCACGGGCTGGCTTGTCAGGTAGATCTACGGTAATATGGCGGTCAAAACGTCCAGGGCGTAACAACGCTGCATCCAGCATGTCTTTTCGGTTGGTAGCCGCCATCACCAAAATCCGCGGTTTGTCGCTAGTAGCTACTCCATCCATCTCGGTCAGCAGCTGGTTCAAGGTTTGATCGTATTCACGCTGCTGTTGACCGTCCCTTTTTCCACCCACAACATCAATTTCATCGATAAAAATAATCGCGCTGTCCTGACCATTTTTCTCTGCCAACGTCTTCGCTTCTTGAAACAATTCACGAACGCGTTGGGCACCGACACCGACGTACATTTCCACAAACTGCGAGCCTGAGGCAGCCACAAAGGCAGAATTCGTATAGTTCGCTGCCGCCTTTGCCATCAGTGTCTTACCCGTACCAGGAGGGCCTGTCAAAAGCACACCTTTGATTGGCCGAATCCCGTATTGCTCGATTTTGTCCTTGTACACAAGAAAATCAAGGGATTCCTTCAGTTCTTTTTTCGCACGTTGCTGCCCACCAATATCGGCAAACTGAACGTCGGATTTCGGCAGCTCATGCTTGTTTTGTTTTCTTTTCCCGCCAAGAGCGACATTGCCCCCTTGTCCGTTTTGCTGCCGAATCACCAGGAAGTAGATCGCACCCAGTACGGCTCCGAACACCAGGAATGGCGTAATGTTTACACCTAGAAACACAAGAAAAATCAACAGGGCAGGTACGACGCCGATCAGAATTTCCTTACGCACGTGCCGTCACCTCTTTTTCGTTCACACGGGGGATGATGGTGTAAAAATCCTCCGTTCCTTTTTTCAAGTACACGTATATATTCTCGTCATCCATCAACGTAGACGCTTCATCGAGCTGATTGCCCTTCTTCCACTGTTCCACCATGGCCGGGATGCGACTATACTCATGGAGCTCCACAGCTTCTGTAAATACAAATTGACCGCTCTGCCATATATCATTCAACGCTGTAGACTGATTGTCTATGTCAATGACTACTTCTTTTTCACCTGCGAGCTTTTGTGTTTCGGTCAACAGATTGCGATACTCTGCTGGGAAAGCTTCAGGCTTGGTAACAGTTACATCTATTTGAATTTTATCTTTGCTGATCTCCAGGTTTCCTAATGTAGCAGACTCCATCTGTCCAATTTCTGTACGGATTGGCTCCTCTATCTCCATCTTTTGGTACAAGAACCATCCTCCGAACAGGAGTGCCAACGTTGCCAGCAAAGATAATCCAATTGCGCTCTTTTTCAACTGCACGGCTACTCCCCCCATATATATCGTTCTCGTCTCTCTCTTTGCAACGAACCCAGTATATCATATGAGTATATCATTTTCTTATACAGATGTTGGGTGGAATACCAAACAGGCCTTCTCCTATAAGGAAAAGGCCTGTTATCAAGCAGACGTATCAGATAGGTGCGAGCACGTAAGAGGTTAACAAAGCACCAGTAAATAAATCATAATGAATATAGTGAAAACGGCCGTCTTTGTCTTTGACAGTTACTTCCCAAAATTTCTTATCATTTTCGAGACCTGGAACCAAATGCGTGATCTCTGATTGCGGGAAAGACTTGTACACGGCATCTTCTACATTCTTTTTCGGGACGGCGAGATCCATTCGGTCAAAGCTTACTTTTTGATCCGTCATCCAAGCGACAACCGGTGTTCCCGCCTTGTTTTTACCAATGACGACAGCGTAGCTTTCCTTGCCTCGGTACTCGTCAATGGATTCAATCTCCGTGATCGTCGTGCGGTCTTGGACCCACTGACGAACGGTCTCCTCAAATTGCTCACGCTCTCCTGCTACAGATGCCGTCAAATGATAGGCGAATCCTGCTCCAGTAAGCAAGATTACGGCTACGACGGATAGGATAATTCGTACTAACACAGCAAAGTAACTCCTTTACGTGGCTGACATTACAATCGGAATCGAAGCTGGTCTCTCTTCACTCCATCTGCCGTTTGTATTTGCAATTCAAGCTCCAGTTGGCGAAGCTGCCCCGTAGTTGACTCGTACCATAGTTGGTAATTGACTGCGATTCCATTCGTTACGTTCGAAGTCAAATCATCAATGGGGAAGGAAGGACCCAGCCACATTGATAAAAGCGAAGTGACTTCTTGCGGCGGTACCGCTATGCGATATCCAGTCCATCCTTTTTCTGCAGTCTCTTCGAGGCGCTCAGGCTCCACAGATTGCATAACTCCCTTAAGCAATGCAGCGTGTTCATGCGGTGTGAACATCGCGTACGGCAGCGCAGCATGATCCTGTACCTGCCCATCAATACGTACCGTTACTGGCTGCCCATCTTGTCTTGTTATCTCAAGCTGGTGGCCACCGATCTCACCTTCGAGCGCAAACTGTTCATTCCGATATTTCCCATGAAGAGTTTGGTCCTGCATATAAACAAGAAATGAGCGTTCCTCGTCTTTTGTGATCTGCTCGAGAAGCTCCTCTACGGTAATCGATGTCGGCTCCGTACCAGCTTCTTGTTTTACAGCAGACGCAGTATTTTTGCTGTCTGTATTGGCTGATCTACTTACTGTCCCCAGTAATATCCCGATCAGGAATAGACCGAGTAGGATAGGAATGAGCCACCACAGCATTTTGGGCCGGATGTACATGTCGTCCCCCCTGTCCCATTTTTGTCTTTAGCCTATGCTATACGGGAAGGTTTTAGAACGACACGGAAAAGTTGCTAATCATAGCTTAAGGTCGGGCGGTCATACTACATATACACCCCGAGGAGGTGAGCGCGTGAAATCTCCGCAACAAACCACATCTCCTGACATACTTGGGTTTCTGCTACAGGAATACCGCGTCTCCTGGGCAGGATTATCGTCTCCCTTGCGTCAATGGTCGCACACACCCACTCTTCATTTTCGCCATCATCTCCTGACAAAAGCTGTGGCAAAAATGAACAACGGAACGTCGTAGTATCCAATTCCCCTACCTACACTTACACTGCCTTACTCCTGTCCCCCACCTGACAGGAGCCTTTTACCGTTTTAACGTTTGGAATACGCGGTTCGCTTCGTAAATCGCGCGTTCTTCATCGATGGTCAACAATTTATGATTACGCATCAGGAATTTACCCGCTACAATCGTGTCTTTCACATCGCGTCCATTGGCTGCATACACCACGTGCGAAACCGGCTGGTGAGCTGGGTGGAAATGTGCCTGGTGGCTATCCAAAACAATCAGGTCTGCCTGCTTGCCTACTTCAATGCTTCCGAGGCTGTTCTCTTGGAAAACCCCTTCTGCACCATAGCGTGTAGCCATGCGAAGCGCTTCTTCTGCTGGTACCGCTACTGGATCGTTGTTCACGCCTTTGTGCAGAATGGCAGCCAGCTTTAATTCCTCAAACAAATTCAAATTGTTGTTACTTGCGGAGCTATCGGTACCCAGCGATACGCTTACGCCTTTTGCCAACATTTTCGGAACCGGTGCAACTCCGCTTGCCAGCTTCAGGTTACTCACAACGTTATGAGAAACTCTCACATTGTATTTTGCCAAAATGTCGATTTCTTCATCCGTTAGGTGAACAGCGTGTGCGACAAGGGTTGGGCGGTTGAACATCCCCAGCTTTTCCAAATGAGCGACTGGACGCAGCCCGTAGTCTTTTTCGTTTTGTCCTACTTCCCAAGCCGTTTCAGACATATGAATATGCAGTGGCAAGGACAGCTCGTCCGCTTTTTCGATAATTTGGGTAATGAATTCAGGCGAGCATGTGTACGGAGCATGTGGTGCCATCATTACCGTAATGCGGCCGTCTGCCTGATTGTGCCATTCTTTTGCAAAAAGTGTCGCGTCTTTCAGCTTTGTTTGGCGCTCTTCTTCGGAGCACAGTCCGATCATGCCTCGGCAAAGACGAGCGCGCATGCCAGCTGCATCTACTTCCTTCGCCACGACATCCATATGATCATACATATCCACAAACGTCGTGGTACCCGTACGAATCATTTCAATGAGAGACAGTTGCGTTCCCCATTTTACTGTGTCACCCGTAAACTGTGCCTCCAATGGCCACATTTTGTCTTCGAGCCATTGCTGCAGCGGCAAATCATCTGCATATCCGCGTAGGAGGGACATCCCCGCATGGCCATGCGTATTAATTAATCCTGGAAGAATGTAGTCCCCTTTTTGATCGATGACTTCATCGTAGCCTGCTTCCGACAGGTCCTCTGGAGTTGGTCCTACGTACGTAATCTTGTTGCCTTCGAATGCTACGGCACCATCGTAAATGACTTCATTCGTATCGTTAACGGTAATGACTGTTGCGTGAATAAGGATCGTCTTTTTCATTGAATACACTCCGTTCTTTACGTCAAGTAGTAGGCCAAGCTTTGCAGGTTGGACGTCACATCCGCATAATGAATGCGAACATCTTTGCCTGCGCGAATAGTCGTAGGGGCAAAATTCAGGATTCCCTTGATACCCGCTTGAGTCAACTGATCACATACGGATTGCGCTGCTGGTGCAGGTACGGTGATAATCGCCAGCTTGATTTGCTGCTTGACGACCGTTTCTTCCAGCTCTGATAAGGGCTGGATCGGGATACCCGCAACCTCTTTGCCCTGTTTCTCAGGATTACTGTCAAAGATGGCCGCAATCCGCATGTTATCTTTCAAATAAGCGTTGTAGTTACTAATGGCATGGCCCAAATGTCCAGCTCCGACCAAAGCTACACGGATTTCATCCGTTAATTTAAGGATTTGACGTATTTTTTCCACCAGGTAATCGACATCATAGCCAATTCCTTTTTTTCCAAAATCACCGAATGCTGCAAGATCTTTTCTGATTTGGGCAGGATTCACATCAAGATTCTTGCCCATCTGTTGGGAGGAAACGGTGGTCACCTCTACTTGCTGCAAATAACTGAGGTAACGCAAATAAATTGGCAAACGACGGACGACCGCTTCTGAAATCTTTTCGTGTTTAGCCACGTTCGGTCTTCCCCCCTAATTCTTTTGCTTCAAAATCCGATATTCTTTTCCATTAGACAAAATGGTAATGGAACCGTCGTGACTGGTAACGTATGTCTCGGCCCATGACTCACCCAAGCGCTCCATGACTTCCGTCTGTCCGTCTTTCATTTTATCCCGCGATCTGCCTGTCTGGATAATGGCGACCTGTGGATCAACTCCAGTGAGAAAGGGTTGTGAAGAGCCTTGATTACTCCCCTGGCCACCTACCTTTAGCACTTCAGCCTTCAGCTTGTCTTTTTGGCGTTCCAGCAGCCGCTCTTCTGCCTTTTCGTTCACGGCGCTCGTAAATAAAAACCGTAGCTCACCGTGCATCAGACGAAACACGAGGGAATTGTTCTGGGGCGACAAAAATAACGGCTCATCCGGTAGCAAAACTTCCATCGAGACCCCGTGGTCAAGAGTGAGTACTTGTCCTTGCTCTGCTTCCATCTGCTTTTGATTGGGACGAAGCAACACGACATGGCGTATCGATGGTGCGATCAGCTTGGGCACAATAACGGTATCCACGTATACTTGCTGGCTTAAAGAAGCGTAACCTCCCATGTGCTCCGGCTGATCGTTCGTCAACACCACATAATCGAGTCGCGTAATCTTGAACTCTGCCAAACGAGCTAAGAGAACGGGCCAATCTTCTACTGTACCCGTATCAATCAGCATCGTTCTGCCACCTGGCATTCTCAAGAGCGTGCTCTCCCCATGCGGAAGTGCCAAGTAGGTGATAATGAGACCCGAAAATTCCTGTTCTGTCTCCGTTTCAAACGGGTCATCTATCTTCACTGCTGCCTCTTGCAAATGGCTGTCAATCGAGCATGCGCAAAGGAAAACGGCGCTTAACACCACGAGCCACCAACGCCACGCTTTTTTCCATAACATTTATTTTATCACCTTAATCCCTATGAGACTATTGCTTTCATTTTATGAATCTGACAGGGATTGCATACTAAGGAATGGCTCTATGCGCTCTCGCAGCGTAGGCCACGGACCACTTTCGATCTGAAAAGGCGGTAGGGATTGAAGGAACGATCGCCCATATCGGGATTCGACGACACGTGTGTCGAGAACGACCACTACCCCACGATCCAAATGATGACGAATTAATCGTCCCACACCTTGCTTGAATTGCAGGACTGCCTGCGGAAGAGACAAGGACATAAATGCGTTTTTCCCTTCAGCCTTCAAGAGATCAGCTCGACCTTGGTACACAGGATGATTCGGTGGTGTAAACGGAAGGCGTACAATGACTAAACTACTCAGCCATTCTCCTTGAATATCAACACCCTCCCAGAAGCTGCTCGTCCCCAGCAGGACACTTCTCTCCATGCTCCGGAACAACCTCACCAGCTTGCTCCGATTGTTGCTATCGATTCCGTGACCGAACAACGTATACGGATCAGGTGCCTCTGCTAGCCGCTCCTTCATTGCTTGGTAAACGAGCCTAAGCATCGAGTGAGACGTAAACAGGATGAGCGTCCGTCCTTTCGAGGCCAGTACAACATCTACGCACCCCTGAATAACCGCCTCCAGATAGGTGTGATCACCTTCTTTGCCCGGTGCTGGAAAATCAGAAGGAATCAACAGCAGCCCCTGCTCTTCGTAATGAAACGGTGAAGGGAGAGACAAGGTTCGCACTCGTTCCTCCGGTAATTGATCGAGACCGAACAGATTCTTGATATAGGAGAAGCTGTTTTTAACCGTCAATGTGGCTGACGTTAATATCAAGCTCCGCTTCTGGCCGAATAGTGGATCTGCCAATGAGTCGGCAACCTTCAAGAGCGCTGCTGACAAATGAACCTGCTTACGCGCTGTGCGGGACTCAACTTCCATCCAATACACATACTCCGCATCTTGTTCCAGCAAAAAGAAGTGGAGCAGCTCCATGGCGTTTTGACAATCCTTTACGAGCCCGAATAAATCTGTCAGCAGACTTCGTACGGAAAAAGGAGGCTTTTCTTCTTGTGGAGCCGTTCGCAACAGCTGCTCTAGGCTCGCGGCGTACACCGTCATACCCTCAATCAGCTTTTTGGTCACTTTGCGGATTCTCTCTTGTTTGCCTACAAACGATTCGATCCGATAACGAACTGTCTCACGTCCCGCATCCGTCGTTTCCTCTGCTCGCTCTGATGCCCATACATACAAGAGCTGCGTCCATTGCTGTGCTTTATCTCGCAAGGTAGCGGACTGTTTTCTCAGCTCAAGAAGCTTGGCTGCAACATCCTCTTGTACAGCAGGCATCCAGCTTTGCAATTCCTCTGTGAAGCGGGCAATGGCTCCACCTTCATCAACAGAAGCTCTGTCTAGCAAGAAAAGAAGCTGAGTGGTAGAAAATCGTTTGCCCAAATGCTGTGTCGCAGCATCCTCCAAATGATGGGCCTCATCGACGATCGCTACTTCATACGAAGGAAGAATTCTGTTTTCCGCTTGCAAGTCGCTAATGAAAAGAGCGTGATTGACAATAAGTACGTCAACATCTCTTGCCCGCTCCTTCGCCTGAAAATAGTAGCAGCGACTAAACCAGGGACAAGCCCGATTCAAACAGGAGCTCGTATCACTTTTCACCTGCTGCCACAGCAGCTGACCGCTTGGAGGCATACTCAGCTCTTCCACATCACCTGTGACGGTTTGTGTGAGCCACGTCAGCATCTGCCCTTTAACCAAACGCATTTCTTGGCTGCTGCCCTCTACAGGCTCGTCCAAGGCTTGTTCGAATTTACGCAAGCATAAGTAGTTCCCTCTGCCTTTTAAGGTGGAAGCAGTAAAGGAAAAGGGCAGTGACTCCTGCAACGTAGCGATTTCCTTCTGAAACAGCTGCTCCTGCAATTGAATGGTATTGGTACTGACCACTAGCTGCTGCTGGTTGTGATGAGCCCATATAATACCCGGCAAGAGATAGGCCAACGATTTTCCCGTACCTGTCCCTGCCTCTACGAGTAAATGAGCGCCATCCTCCATCGCCTCAAAAACAGCATGCATCATGGCTTCCTGCGCATCCCGACGCTGATACCCCGGCATTTTCGCCTGGATGTGTCCATCCTCACCCAAAACATCCTCGAGCTGATCAGCAAAAGCTTTGGTCACAGCAGCATCGACATGCGAACGTTTAAGAGACGCTGTTAATTTTTCTTCGTGCTTTCGAAGGGCCAACTGGCGATATATATCCCACATGTCAGATGAATCAGGGGTTGTTGGACTTCCATCCAGTTCAGGTAGCTCCATGAGCTTTTCCATTTCAATCTGGCGCAAAAGAACCTCGATGTCAGAGCGAAACGAAGAAACGAGCATTTGCAGCCTCTGGACTGTTACGAGCGGCATTTTCTTCAAAATGTCCAGCAAGTGAAGAAACAGCTGCGCAGTGGCCAGTGCATCGCTGTCTGCCTGATGGGGATTATCGTGCTCAATTTCCAGCTCAGATGCCAGTTCTCCAAGTCTGTAGCTATTTTGCATCGGCAAAAGAACCCGGGATAGCTCCACGGTATCGAACACGTAACCGTCAAACGCATAATAGCCCTGGCTCAGCAGGGCTTCTTGTAAAAATTGGAGATCAAAGCTTGCATTATGTGCAACAAAAGCTCGTCCATCCAATAAACGCAAGAAATCTGGAAACACTTCTTCTAACGAAGGAGCGTCTGCCACCATTTCATTGGTAATCCCTGTTAATTGGGTAATAAAAGGGGGAATATCCTGCCCCGGGTGAATCAGGGTTGAGAAGCTCTCGGTAATCTGCCCGTCATCGATTGCGACGGCACCAATCTGAATGATGCTGTCTCCCTGGCGTGGATGGCTTCCCGTCGTCTCAAAATCTACAACTAGTAATCGATTCAAACGTTGTCACCTCGTAACCTGGGCGGAAACTTCAATCCGCACCCATTCACATTCGGCAACGATGGGAAATATTCCTGCTCTCTTGTACACTTAAGGCTTTACGAGCTCACTGTGAATTTCTGAATCACCGAGCTTGCTTGCACACAATTGTAGATAGATGGGGATTTCCCATAACTGATCTGCGAATGGCAATGCCCGTTGAAAATATTGCTCAGCCAGGCGCCAATTTTCTTCTATAACTGCGATTCTGCCCAAATGATAATACCCTAATGATCGCACATATGGCTCAGCGTCCTCCAGGAAATACTTTGCCAAACGTTTTGCCTCTTGCGTATCCCCTAGCTTTTCATAGGCGGAAATCATCCCAGACTGTCCGAGGCGATTGTCTCGGTTTTTCTCCAGTATGCTGCGAAATGCACCGATGGCATCGTCCACTTTTCCGTCAAAGAGCAGCATCCAACCGTAGCTAAAGATGAAATCGTCATTTTCCGGAGCGAGACTGACCGCTTTTTTTACGAGCGTCAGTGCACGCTTGGTCCCAGCAATCAGCCATGTATTCCAGGCTAAGCCATGCCACGTCCAGCCTTCTTTTGGAGAACGTTCCGTTAAAAAGTGATAGCAAATCTGAGCCCGGTGGTAATTGCCCACAGTTTCGTATAAAGAGGCCATTTCTTGAAGGGTATCGCTGTCTAAATCGCGTGTTGGCAGCTGCAAGTTTTTCGGCGGGCTCCATTCCACTGTTTCGTCCATCGTATGCAATAATTTGGCAGCACGCAGCCAAAGCATTTGAGCTTCCCAATCGTGCTCGTTTTTTTCCAGATATGGTTCCAATTCGTCCAATGCTTCCTGCGCATCGCCATCCTTCAAATAGCACAGCGCAAGGTTGTATTTTGCTTCTTCCTGTTCTGGCTTTATTTCGAGAGATGTCTTAAAAGCCTGCGCCGCTTCCAGCCATTGTTCCTCTTCTGCTAATATACAGCCGACCGCATTGAAGCTGATGGCTACAATCTTTGGTGAGCTCGCTGTCCTGCCGAGAAGCCGGAACTCACGAAAGGCTAATTCTGTCTCTCCACATAACAACAGACTGTAGGCGTAGTACAAGCGTCCACTTTCCCAGTCTGGTGATTTTTGGACTAATTCTGCAAAGCACCTTTTGGCGTCCTGGAACATCCGCAAATGATAAAAGCCCTCACCACGGCGAAAAATCGGCTCGTACGGATTCGTTTCAGCGGCTAGCTCTTTCTTTTTTCCGTTTTCTGTTTTATTCGGCTCCTCAGCGTTTGATGTTTCAGCCGGAAGCTGCCCTTCCATTTCCTTGATGCGCCGAATCGCATTCGATAATTTTTCCTCGAACTGAAGCCACAAGTCAACAACGGTATCACTTACTTGACGCAAATGAAACAATTGGTCAGCGAGCTGGAGTCGCTCTTGTTCAGAGGCTCCCTGCCACTTCTCTTCGATCGTCTGTGCTTTATTGCGTAGTGTATGAAACCAGTCCTCGATTTTCACAAGAAAAGCCACCCCCTATGAGGCATGAGTACTTTCATTGTCTCACAAGGCAGGTGGCTCTATGCAGGATTGACAGATCGCTTACAGAATAGTCGCGTGTACTTCTTCTGCAATCAATTCCTTGATCTGATTTTTTTCATCCATAATGGCGACACGCGGCTTGTAGGTTCTCGCCTCTTCATCTGACATCATCGCATAGGCAATAATGATGACGATGTCCCCCTCTTGAACAAGACGAGCAGCTGCTCCGTTCAAGCAAATCACGCCACTGCCTGGCGCGCCTTCGATGACGTATGTTTCCAGGCGTGCGCCATTGTTGTTATTGACGATTTGTACTTTTTCGTTTGGCAAAATATCCAGTGCATCCAACAAGTTTTTGTCGATGGTAATGCTGCCCACATAGTTCAGATTTGCTTCTGTTACGGTTGCGCGATGGATTTTTGCTTTCATCATGATGCGGAACACAAAGAATTCCTCCCTTTTCTCTACTTGATTGATGTAATCGTATTGTCGATCAGGCGTGTTTTGCCAAAACGAACAGCTAACGCGATGATGATCGTCTGACCTGCCGTTTCCTGCTCAACTGGTGTAAGCGCTGGATAGCTCAAAATTTCTACATAATCAATATCAGCCAGCGGCTTCTCGGAAATCATTTGCTTCATACGATCTTGGATTTCAGAGAGAGCCCTGCCTTCTTTCAACCATTCTTCTGCTTGCTTCAGGCTCTGTGATAGCACTAATGCTTGTGCTCGCTCATCAGCTGACAGGTAGACATTCCGGGAGCTCATCGCCAGTCCATCCGCTTCTCGCACAATTGGGCATGGGACGATTTGTACTGGCATCGACAAGTCGTAAACCATTTGGGATACAACCGCTACCTGCTGGGCATCCTTTTGTCCGAAAAAGGCGTAATCGGGCTGAACAATTTGAAACAATTTATTGACGACTGTCGATACACCATCAAAATGACCTGGACGAGAAGCTCCGCATAATGGAGTCGTCACATTTGCCACGGAAATATTCGTCAGCATCGGCTTTGGATACATTTCGCTGACTTCTGGAGTAAACAGGAGGTCCACTCCAGCTTCTTCGGCCATTTTGCTATCCCGTTCAATATCACGCGGATAACGTTCGAAGTCCTCATTCGGGCCAAATTGAAGCGGGTTCACGAAAATGCTCATGACGACCAAATCGCATACTTCCCGAGCTGCTTTCACTAGACTAAGATGACCTTCATGCAGAAACCCCATGGTTGGTACCATTCCGATCGTTTTTCCTTGACGACGTGCTTCCTTTATATGAACGCGCATCTCTTCGATTGTAGCGACTTGCTGCATTATCGTTTGCATCATGACTGCTTCACTCCTTCCCCGTACAATTCCTTAATGGTTTCTTCTGAGGCATGGAAGACATGTTCAGGTCCCGGGAAGCTTCTCGCTTCGACCTCTTTGTTATACGTAACAATGGCTTCACGGATCGTTTCACCAATGTTCGCGTAGCGCTTGACGAATTTCGGTGTGATATCAGACGCGTAGCCGACCAGATCATGAAATACCAATACTTGTCCATCACAAGTCGCGCCCGCTCCGATTCCAATAACCGCGATGTCCAGCTTGGAGGCGATCATGCCCGCGACTTCTTCTGGAACACATTCCAAAACAATGGCGAATGCACCTGCTTCTTGAATAGCTAGTGCTTCCTCCAACAGTTTTTTGGCTGCCTCTAGATCCCGTCCCTGTACTTTGTAACCGCCTAATTGATGGACGGATTGCGGGGTGAGCCCTATATGTCCAACGACAGGGATACCTGCTTGTACACAGCGCGTAATGATTGGGGTTAATTCACGGCCCCCCTCCATTTTGACCGCCTTGGCGAGACCTTCTTGCATTAGTCTGCCCGCGTTTTTCACCGCTTCCTCAACTGTTCCGTGATAGCTGAGAAATGGCAGGTCCGTTACGACAAACGCACGCTTGGCTCCTCTCGTTACTGCTTTTGTATGGTGAAGCATATCCTCCATGGTAACAGGAATAGTGGAGTCATAACCGAGTACGACCATTCCCAAAGAGTCACCAACCAGGATCATATCGGCTCCAGCCTCATCCACCAATTTGGCAGACGGATAATCATAGGCGGTCACCATCGTGATCGGTTTTCCCGCTTCTTTTTTGTTGCGGATACTCGAAGTCGTTACTGGTCTTTCGTTAGCTGCCATTTTCATTTCTCCTCTTTCGCATCAAGCCCGTGGATCGTGAGGAATAAAAAAACCTTCTCGCGTCAATCGGGAGAAGGTTGTCCATGTCAAAGAGACATCTTGCATTTAGCGGATTCCTTCTGTCTCGGTCCACACAGGCTCTGAGCAGATTTTTGTCCATATACATATTGCCTTTAAGATTACACGATACATGCAAAACTACTCCGGGAGTACCGTTCACGTACGTGATACAGCCTCCACCTTTGGAGTATAGCAAATGATTTAATCATTTGCACGATAATTGACATCAGCTGAGTAAACTTTGTGAATCTGTCCTGCCTGATCCTCTACCTTGAGTACGCCTTCTTCATCTAGGCCAACCGCACGACCTTCCAGCTGTTGTGAAATCGTCTGGAGTGTCACCCATTTGCCGATCGTGTAAGAATGATCCTCCCATTCTTTTTTTACACGCTCGAAGCCAGTCTGAAGGTAGTGCTCATACTCTTCTTCAAAATTGCGACATAGCCGCTGGATAAACGAAACACGCTTGAGTGGCTCACCTGATTCAATTCGAAGCGAAGTTGCAATACGTGACAGCTCGGATGGAAAATCAGCCTCGACACTGTTGGCATTCAGCCCAATTCCGATTACCAAATAATTGACGCGGTCTGACTCTGCATTCAGTTCTGTCAAAATCCCGCAAACTTTCTTGTCTCCGATAAAAATATCGTTCGGCCATTTTATTTTGACTGGCAATCCGGTCTCTTCCCGGATTGTTTTCGCTACGGAAACGGCCGTAAGCAACGTCATCTGCGGTGTCTTCGGCAACGGAATCGCAGGGCGGATAATCAAGCTCATCCAGATCCCCGTTCCTTTGGGAGAATGCCATGGTCGACCTAGTCTGCCTTTTCCGCCTGTTTGCAGCTCTGCCAACACAATCGTACCTTCAACAGCCCCTTTTGCTGCTGCTTCGTGTGCCAGCGGTTGTGTAGATACCACCTCGTCATAGGCGATGACATTTTGCCCAATCCGTTTCGTTTCCAGCCCCGCCATGATTTCTGCTGCTGACAAGCGATCAGGCGCAACCAGCAGGCGATACCCTGATTTGCGAACCGCCTCCACCTCGTAACCATCCCGGCGCAGCTCTTCGATATGCTTCCAAACTGCTGTTCTCGAGCAACCACATGTTTGGCTTAATTCTTCGCCAGAGATAAAACTGCCAGGCTGGTCACGGAACGCTTGAAGGATGACTTGTTTAATGTTCATCTTGTGCAACCTCTTTCTTTGCAACATCGAGTAGAGCTTCTGGTGTATTCGGTAAACCGTGCAGAGCCGTTTGTCTTAGCAAGGATTCCAAGACACGCATGATCCACTCGCCTGGCTTTTTCTGAATGGCAACCTGCAGATCAAGACCCGTGATTGCCAAATCCTTTATCGTTTTGACGGGCATTTTCTCGTATTGATCGACAAGCGCTTGCGATAAGTAAGATTGCTTCTCTTTCCACCAACACGCTTGTAGTAATATCGTAAGCTCGCTGCACATATCCCAGCCGACTTCTAACAACAATGGCCCCCACTCGACGGATTCTGGTACATCCCATTGTGGCCGTAGCCGCGTCAGTAGATCAACATAGCAGCAGATGGCTTCCGAATCGCGTTTGGACATTTTGAGGAACTGACATACTTCGCGTGATTGGGCCGTTGTATAATTCGCCGCAAACAGAAGCAGCGACCATTTTTGGATTACCGTTTGCAAATGTTTGAGCCGCCATACATGCTCACTTGAGAGCTGGAACAGCATTTCTACAGCTGGCGCATAAGCCATCAGCTTCGTTTCATTTAACAACCGACAGCCTACTTCCGGAGCTTTGCTGTCGATTGTCTTATTCAGCTCTTCCCGTACTCGCTCGACCGCAATATGAGCCAATAATGGCGCTGTTTTTTTCATGGCAAGCATCGTCTGTTCTTCGATCGCAAAACCTAACTGGGAAGCAAATCGAACTCCTCGTAAAAGCCGAAGGGCATCTTCCTGAAATCGTTCCAGAGGAATGCCTACAGCCCGTACCAGCTGTTGCTCCATATCCAATCGACCATCGAACGGGTCTTGCAATTCTTGATTCCGATCCATTGCCATTGCGTTCATCGTAAAATCGCGGCGCTCCAGATCAAGCCGAAGCTCCGAAACGAACTGTACATCCACAGGTCGACGGTAATCTTCATATTTTCCTTCCGTCCGATACGTGGTTACTTCAAACAGCTGCCCCTCGATTTTAACAGACACGGTGCCGTGCTTAAGACCAGTCGGGACATGATCGGGAAACAATCGGATGACGTCGCTGGGATGGGCATTCGTACATATATCTATATCATGAACAGGTCGATGTAAAAGCCAATCGCGGACGCAACCACCCACATAGTAAGCTTCGAAGCCGTGTTCCTCCAATCTGTCGAGAACACGCTTTGCCAATTCAATCGCCAATCCAATCCCCCCTTTCTCGTTTTGCCCGCCTGATCTACATAAGGAGGCGTTTTATTATGAGAGTCTTGTATGGATTGTTCATTTTCATATCCAAGGTGCATCAGCTTGCCAAAAGCACGGTATCTCGGTCAAAAGCTTAGTCTTTCAAAGAATCAATTCCAAGCAAATTGGCGTAGAGTGCTTCATACTGTGAAGCAATCGTTTCATGACAAAATGTCTTGCAGGAACGCTCAATGCTATTTGCCGAAAATTCACGGTACAGCTCTTCATTTTGCAGGAGACGAATGGTCTCGTTTGCCATTCCTTCTACGTCCCCAATCGGGCGCAAGTAGCCGTTTACACCATCCAGTACGACTTCAGGCAAGCCGCCTGCCACTGTAGCGACAACAGGTACACCACATGCCATCGCTTCTAATGCGACGAGGCCGAAGCTCTCCTTTTCGGAAGGGAGCAGCATGATATCCGCCATTGATAGCACCTCTGCGACGTCTTCCTGCTTGCCGAGGAAGCATACATCGTCATTCAATTCGAGCTCGGCAATCATCTTGCGTACCAGCCCCATTTCTGGCCCTTCACCAATGAGGATGAGCCTGGATGGTACTTCTTTGCGTACTCTTGAAAATATTTCAATCACATCCGGCACTCGTTTCACCGGACGGAAATTAGAGATGTGCATAAGTATTTTTTCACCATTCGGTGCAAATACTTTTTTCAGCTTCGAGACCTCTTTCGGGTAATAACGACGCTTGTCTACGAAGTTGTATACAGGAACGATTTCTTTTTCGACGTGCAATAGCTCGTTCGTTTGCCGGATCAAATCATTGGACACGGCTGTCACCAAATCACTGCGCTCAATACCGAAACGAATCATATCACTCAAATTCGAATCGTAGCCCAAGACTGTAATGTCCGTCCCATGCAAGGTGGTCACAATTTTCAAATGATCTCCTACCATTTGCTTGGCTAAAAACGCGCACAGCGCATGTGGCACGGCATAATGCACATGTAATAAGTCCAATTTCTCATTTTTGGCCACTTGCGCCATACGGTTCGCCAATGTCAAATCATAGGGCGGATATTTGAAAACATCATAGTGGTTCACTTCTACTTCATGATAAAAAATGTTCGGGTGAAAAGCGCCTAAGCGAAATGGCATTCCACCCGTAATGAAATGGACTTGATGTCCACGCTCGGCCAACAGCTTGCCTAGCTCAGTGGCCACTACCCCCGATCCGCCTAATGACGGATAACAAGTTATCCCGATCTTCATGACACAGTGTCACTCCTTCTCACAAGCTCTTCAATACATACGGAGCTGCACTGACAAATCCTTCTGCGTAGGCTACACCTGCCTGTTGACCAAACAATCGCTCTCGATACTCGACAGACTCCAAGTACCCGTTGGTTAACGGTGTTTGAACGCTTCCCTCTTCCAGCTCGAACTGACTACGGTAACACCGCAACGCCTCCATTTTTTGCGAATAGACAGCGGTGACATCCACAACAACCTGAGGTGTGACTGTCGAATTTATAAAATAGTAGAGGAATTGCGAAGGCCGATAGGCAGGCAAAGAAGGCTCCGGCAAATATTTGCGAATGCCCGCATTGAAAACCGCCTCTCTAACAATCCGGCTCACGCTTTCATGATCAGGATGACGATCCGAATAATAAGGCGCAAGCACGATCGTTGGGCGGGTTTCACGAATCAATGTAACGACACGTTCAATCGCACTTTCCCTGACGGCTTCCAGACCGCGGTCAGGCAGACCAAAATTGTAACGAGAAGTGACCCCCATTACATGATCTGCCGCATTCGCTTCTTGTTGTCTTCGTTCCACCGTCCCATTAGAAGACAGCTCGGCGTAGGTCAAGTCAAGAATCCCCACGCGCTTGCCCGCTTTCGCTGCCACTATCAGACTACCTGCTGCACCGATCTCTACATCGTCAGGATGGGCTCCAATTGCCAAAATATCGAGTGAACTCATGCTTCATTCTCCTCATGTACCACTTCGCGCCAATCCAGTTGTCCTAGCTCCAGAGCCTTCAGCATGATTTCTGCCGAGCCGAGGTTTGTGGCAAACGGAATCTTGTGCACATCACACAGCCGAAGCAGCGCGATAATATCAGGCTCATGCGGCTGAGAGGTAAGCGGATCACGCAAAAAGATAATCAAGTCCATCTCATTACGGGCGATCATCGCACCGATTTGTTGATCGCCACCTAACGGACCTGACAGAAAGCGGGTTAAGGACAGCGATGTTGCTTCCATAATTCGCAACCCAGTCGTTCCTGTAGCATACAGGTCGTGTTTTGCCAAAATGGATTCGTAGGCCATCGCGAGTTGCACAATCTGTTCTTTCATTCGGTCATGAGCAATCAATGCAATTTTCAAGAAAACCTCTCCCTTTATGGCTGGTAATCATATGTGTTAATCAAACGTTTAATCAATTAAATGTTCCAAACCGTAAATCAATCCGTTCATATTCATCACGGCTTTAATCGCCATATTTACACCTGGCATGAATGACTCCCGGTTAATAGAATCGTGACGAATCGACAGTGTTTGTCCGGTTGCTCCAAACAATACTTCCTGATGAGCAACCATACCCGGCAGACGAACACTATGAATCCGGAAGCCTTCGTAGTCAGCTCCGCGAGCGCCTGGAATCGTTTCTACTTCTTCCGGGTGTCCTTGCTTCAGCTCTTCCCGCACAGCTGCGATCATTTCCGCTGTCTTCAGAGCAGTCCCGCTTGGAGCATCCAGCTTACGGTCATGATGCAGCTCGATGATCTCCACATGTGGCATATATTTTGCTGCCATTGCGGAAAACTTCATACATAGAATAGCTCCAATCGCAAAGTTCGGGGCAATGATTGCACCCAGTCCCGCTTCCTTATAACGATCTGTCATCTCCTGCAGCTGCTCTGTTGTAAGCCCGGTTGTTCCAACGACAGGTCTCACACCACGCTCCAGACAGATTTCCATGTGGCGATACACCGTATGCGGTGTCGTAAAGTCAACAAGCACATCCGGCTTCATTTCATCCAGTTGTTGATTGATTTCTTCTTCGCCCACACGCGTATCCAAATTGCCTGTAAACATCAGCGTGGTATCCTGCGCCAGCATTTTCACTACTTCTTGCCCCATTCGACCATTCGCACCTGCAACTGCTACACGAATTTGTTTAGTCATGCTGCTCGTTCTCCTCTATTCTCGTCCAGCGATCTTTATCGCGTGTATTAAACTTGTGCATAATACGATCAAACGCTTCCTGCAAATCTATTCCTAGTGAGTTCGCGAAACAAATCACGATGAAGAGAACGTCACCCAGCTCTTCTTCTACTGTTTTTTCGCCCTCGTCTTTTTTCTTTGGCTTTTCCCCATAGAAATGGTTGATTTCTCTGGCTAATTCCCCTACTTCTTCCGTCATCCTAGCCAGCATCGACAGCGGGGAAAAATACCCTTCTTTAAATTGAGATATGTATTGGTCAACTTCCTGCTGCATTTCTTGCATGGTCTTTTGCCGTTCCATCCGCCCACTCCTTTTTCTCATACTTCTCTCTTTCACCTATCGTACTAAAAAAGGCTTCGTTTGCCAAATCACAATACTTCGTCTTTCCAGCATATGGACAATCAAACGAGCGTTCATTTATAATGGCTTTCGGATAGCCCTCAGGTAACACAAGTATTACCTGCACAACATGTCCGGGGGAAGCCTATTCCTGATCCGGCGAACAGGAGGAAATATGAAAATTCGTTTGGATAGTATCCTTGCCATTATCATCGGTTCTGCCATTATGGGTTTTAGTATCAACGCGTTTAACATTCCAAACCATTTGGCTGAGGGCGGCATTACGGGTATCAGTATTTTGGTTAAGCTGTTGGTTCCTTCGATCGATCAGGGTATCTTCTTCTTTGTACTGAACGTACCCCTGTTCCTGCTAGGGTGGAAAATCCTTGGGCGAACTTCCTTTTTCTACACGATCTTGGGAACGGTATCCCTTTCCTTTTTTCTATCGATATTTGACGGAGTGCTTCCGTTGCCGATGGAAGATCGCTTACTCGCTTCCTTGTACGCTGGGGTAGTGGTTGGTCTCGGACAAGGCATCATTTTCCGATACGGAGGAACGACTGGCGGCGTGGATATCATCGCCCGACTGCTGCAAAAATACATGGGCGTCAGTATGGGGCGAACCCTATTTATGGGTGATGTTCTCGTTATCGGAGCCTCACTTATCTATTTGAGCCTAGATAGTGCGATGTATACCCTCGTCGTGGTCTTTATCGCAGCACGTGTCATCGACTTTTTCCAGGATGGCGCCTATGCAGGAAAAGCATTGACGATCATTTCCAACGAAGCAGATAGCATTGCCAAGCAAATTCTTGATTTGGGTCGTGGTGTTACCCTCTTAGCAGGAAAAGGTGCTTACTCTGGCGATGAAAAGAAAGTAATCTATGTTGTAGTCAGCCGAAACGAAGTCATGCGCTTTAAAACCATTGTGCAAGAAATTGATCCGCATGCCTTTGTCATCGTCAACGACGTGCATGAGGTTCTCGGAGAAGGCTTTACCCTCGATGAAAACAAGAAGCCGCTTCACGATTAGTACGGCACAGCACAGCAAAAAACCTTGCCCTTTCCAACAGGCAAGGTTTTTTTGACTTCGTTCAAGTAGAGTGGATTTCTCCCACGTATTTCTTCCACGCCACGTATGACAAGGCCATAATCAAGGCAATCGAGATCGATGCAAGTATGACGATAGGAGAATCCGGCCGCATCATTAAACGAGCAAACGCACTCTTCTCTTCTCCTACAAAAGCCACTTGAAAAGAGCTGTTCAGTTCTCGTAACGCCTCACGTACCAGCTGCCAATCTACCTGGGTGTTTCTCATTTCTTTGGATATGATATCGTAAGCAACCGTAATCGAGGACATTTGCCCCTCTGGAAGCTGAATACTCATCCCCGGCTTAATAGCCAAAAACAATCGGTAATTCTCATCGAACTGTTCACGAAACTGGCTGAAATTCCGCTCCACAGCTGATAGCTGAAGATTTTGGACTTGTGTTACGAGAGATGGATAATAACTGCGCCACATCGGCTGGTGATCATGCGTCAGTGCATCAATGGCGATTCGTACCCGTGTTGCATGCCATAGTAATTGCTGTTCACTTGCGTTTGCAGAAGCAAAGCTTTGTTTGGCTGCAAGGATAGACTGTGTCACTGCATTTAGACTCTCGATGCGTATCGGATTGGGTAAATGCTGGTTCGGAAATCGTTCCGCTAGCTGAACGATACGCTGCTCTGCCCCTTCGATATCTCCCTTTTTTGCATACGTCAGTAACTCATGCGCAATTTGATCCAACGCTGCCAGCTGCTTTTCTTCTATCGGTTGGTTCAGCTTCGAGTACAAATTATGGATGGGCCACGACAGAAATAACCCGATCATGAGAAAGAACAGTAAAAACCGGATGTTTTTCTTCAACGCAAAAAACCTCCTTCCCTAGTACAGCCTATGGAAAGGAGGACAAGATTAGACCTTGTTTGTCGTATACTTCATATTCACCCACCAGATTACCGAGATCGAGATCAGACTGAGCAGCACCGTAAACAAACCTACGAAGCCCTCATACGGATCTAGTACACTCGGCAGCCACGGATGGATGTCCATGACGTAATCGAGAAAATCGTTGTTTAATGTCCACAGCGCAGCGATTCCCACCGGCAGGAGACTTAGCTTAAAAAAGCGTGCATATAAGACAGACTCTACAGCCATGCCTGTGTGAGAGATGATAAGCATTATGTCAGTCCAACGCACTTCATTGCCCATCATCCAACCAGCCAAGATAATGCAGACGGCCCAGACACCATACTTAAAATTGGTAATGCCAGCCAAAGCTTCCAGTACAGGAATGTGGCGACCCAACAAATAGGTAAGGAGTACAAGCGAAAAAAGTCCGCTACCTGTCGGGCTGTCCGGAACAAAAGGTATTAAATACGCCGGAGTCTCAGCCAATTGGTTACCATACCAAATGAATCCATATATGGTTCCCAAAAAGTTGACGAAGAACAACGTCCAAAGAAACCACCTTTTGCCCAAAGATTGCCGAAACCACTCCCATATCCAGATCATGTATAATCGTCTCCCGCTGTGTACGCCGCTAAAGAAAAAGCTGACCGCATTACCAGCCAGCTTTTTCCCTATTAGCTTATTTCAAGCCAGCCATGTATTCAGCCAGCTTTGCGATTTCTGCATCATCTTTGATCAAACCGCCTGGCATTCCGCCTTTACCGTTCTTGATGACATCAGTAATCTTCGCTGCATCCAAAGTTGCACCGATTTTTTGGAGGTTAGGACCCATGCCACCCTCCATGTTTTTACCATGGCATCCCATACAGCTTGTTTGCGCTTTCCAAAGTGCATCTGCTGTAAAGCTGGTGTCAGCAGGAGCAGGTGCTGTTGCACTAGAGCCCTCTTTGCCACCAGTTCCTTTACCTTTATCTGGGTGAGCCAATTTGTATTCATGGTCTGCTGCCCAAGTCAGGTAGAAAATACCAACGAGTGCAGTCAGCATCAAGCCTGTAGCTACTGGACGCTTGCTAGGACGACGCTCTTTGCTGGTATCCAGCCAAGGCGCCAGCATCAGTGCACCAAATGCGATACCTGGAACGACAACGGTACCGAGTACGACCCAATCCCCTGCAGCCCAAGGATATTTCAGCATTTGATACAGGAACAAGAAGTACCAGTCTGGCAACGGAATGAAAGAAGTATCATTCGGATTTGCCTTGTCAGTCAACGGTGACGGATGAGAAACCGTCAACACGAGGAAGCCAACCAAGCAAACCGCTGCCACCATCCACTCTTTCAACAGGAAGTTCGGCCAAAATGGCTCGTTCTTACCTGGAAAGTCCGAGTAGGATGGAGAAATGTTCGGGATACGCTTCGCCGATACTCGGGAATCTCCGACGAAGGTAGCATCTTTATCTTGTTTTGCCATGCTATTTCCTCCTTTTTTCGAAGACCGATTATAGTGGACCCGAGATACCTTGCGAACGAATCATAACAAAGTGAGCTCCTAATAGACCAAGCAGTGCGCCTGGCAGGAAGAACACGTGAATCGCGAAGAAACGGGTAAGGGTTTGCGCCCCTAGAATATCTCCGCCTGTGAGTAACGTTTTTACGTAAGGACCAATAAATGGTACAGAGTCTGCGATCTGTACACCTACCTTGGTCGCAAAGTAAGCGGTGTTATCCCATGGCAAGAGATAGCCTGTGAAACCAAGACCCAGCATAACGAAGAAAATCAGTACGCCGACTACCCAGTTCAATTCACGAGGCTTTTTGTATGCACCTGTAAAGAATACACGCAGAGTATGTAGGAACATCATCACGATTACCAAGCTGGCACCCCAGTGATGCATACCGCGCACGATTACCCCGAACGCTACTTCGTTCTGCAGGTATTTAACGGATTCGTAAGCATTGATAACGTCCGGTACATAGTACATCGTCAAGAACATACCAGACAAGATTTGAATAACGGTAATAAAGAACGTAAGTCCACCAAAGCAGTAAACAAAAGCGGAAAAATGATGTGCCGGGTTCACGTGCTCAGGTACTTCGTGGTCAGCCAAGTCACGCCACATCGGAGTGATGTTTAAGCGTTCGTCGACCCAATCATACATTTTTTGCATCATTTTAGCCGTTCACCCCCGGACGAGGATTTGCTTTTACTTTACCCAAATACAATTTACCTTCTTTGACTTCTGTCTCATACTCATCAAGAGATGCCGTCGGCGGCGTTCCCAAAATGTGTTCGCCATTGATCGTGTAACGACCCATGTGGCAAGGACAGAAGTACTCATTTGGTTGACCTGGGCCAGTTCCCCAGTCAACCGTACACCCTAAGTGCTTACAGATTGGGGACAGAGCAAGAATCTCACCCTTGTCGTTCTTGGTTACCCATGCAGTGAGTGTGGATTCTGATTCATACCAACCGTCCTTGGTATGGACCTTGAATTCAACGCGTTTTGGCACGGCACTAAACTCATCCGGACTGCCGACAGCTACTTTATCTCCACCTGCATGTCCTTGCAGAAGGGGGTCTACCGCAAAGCGAATCATTGGGGTAATCATTCCCGCAGCAAGGAACCCGCCAGTTCCCATCAGGGCGTAGTTCAAAAATGTACGCCTGGAAATTTCGCGTTTGTCTCCCATCTCTTTTTTCCCTCCTTATCCTGTAAAATAGCGCTACGATGGCATTTTCATACATATACACTAGGTCAATCCCAATCATAGCTAACGCCTATAAAGATGTCAAGAATGTCCAGTGGACATGTCTTTACCCAATCGATGTGTGACAGGATATTGTTGCCAGATTGTCAAATTTAGCACCTTGCCCCTCCCATTTTTCTGTAGTATTACCGGAAAACGCTTTCTCTATTGCGCCGATTGCCACAACTTAATTACTTCTTTATATAGCACATCGACGGTAACTTCAAAGCGCAAAGAAGATTCCAGGTCTTCATCCCCAACCAACAGCGTCAATATCCCTTCCTCCACTCGATCCTTCAATTGAATCCGCTCTCCGCGAAAATGAATCATCACCTTATAGGAGAATTCGCCCGGAGTTTTCTGTTCCAGCTGTTCTTCAGTAAATTGATAGCTTAACGGGAACAGCAGCACGCGTCCCTTCAGACGTTGCTCAATGCCTGCCGCTACATTCAGTAAGTAGTTCATGCGCACGACATGCTCTTCTACCTTCCTGTCATCGCTGTACAAATAAAGAGGGAGCAGTGCGGTATCCACAAAGGACCGCAACTCCTCCCAGTTTTCAAAATCGTTCAGGTTCCACTGCATAGAGCCGTCTCCTCATTTCCGTGTTCATTAGTCGGAAACTAGCGTACCATGAAAGGCTGGAGACTCGCAATAACGCTTGCTTGTATGTATTTACGCTTGCTCGTAAGCCATGATTTCCTTTAGTTCGTCCGTTAAGCGTAAGAACAGCTCTTTGTTTTTCGTAGCAAGCGCTTCATCAATCTCCTGGATTAATGTCCGCTTGCGATATTGACGCATCTGCTCGTCGATCACCATCTCAGATAGTAAACCGGATACCATTTGATTGTTCGTTCCGTACGCGTTGGAATAGAAATTCGGCCACTCCATACCCATCCCTCACTTCAATAAAATAGTCGTTTCGGTAAAACCATTGTATTTTCGAAGCCAAGTCTGGCTCGCATATGTAGCGGTGTATAACCACTGCCCCTGTTCGTCTTGACCGACACGCAACAAACCGAGATGCACCATCATTTTACAAACGCGATTCACCAAAATATCTGTAGGCGCGTCGTAATAAAACTCTTTTAACCAACTGAGTAGTGTGTCCATCAGCGACTGTTGACTAACCCATCCACCAGAGGCGATCAATGGAATGAGTTGAACGAGCATCGGTAAATTCGGGATTGCCCGCTTATACAGCCTCATCCAGAAGCGTATGACGTCATGGTACAGGTGATCGTTATACGGCTGCTCCAATCGTTCCCTCCCCGCTTCCGTTAACGCTACCTTCCCCTCTTCTTCTATAATCCAGCGTTGGTAGTAGCAGAAATCGTAGAGTAAGGAAAATCGATCAGGGTATAAATCAAAGTGCAGACCGTAGCCAAATCGCCATTTTTGCGGCAATAGCGGCTCTTCTTTTACATACAAAAATTGAAAAAGCTGCTGCTGGTGACGCTTGTACATGCCGCCTTCTGCTGTAAGCGGCACTGGCTCTTGCTGAAGAAATTGTAAAAATTGCATGATATCATCGCAAAGAGCCGTCCCCTCGTCCCTATAGGCCTCTGGACCGGGATTTACTAATGTGTTAGCCTCACGCCATTTCGTCAACCACGCTTGCAGGTATGGCTCACGGATGTCCAGCGGGATTTGATACTGCCCTACCGTTTTACTTTTCGCAGGAAATATCCAACCCCTTTTCATCGCTGATGCGACGAACTTACGCCCTTCCTCCTGCTTCTTTTCCTTTTCGCAATCCAGTGCTACCCCGGCCTTCGCCAACAAATCTTCAAGTGACATGACTGTGCGTTTGTCCAAGAATAATTGGAGCAAAAAATGTGTTTCCGCACTGCTCAGCTGCTCAACTTCTTGAGAGATTGTCAATCTGTGTCTCAAGCTAGACAACAGTGACGTAATCAATTCGTTTTTGGAATGAGGGTTGCATTCGCATCCGTAATGGTTGGCAATCTGATGGAGCTGCCGGATATCGGTATACACCAAAATCTCAGCCAAGTTCATCTTTGCATCCCTTCTTTACGATGGCTTACTTGTATCTCTCATTCTTGCCAATATGCGGAAAAATAAACAGGAAGCCACCGAAGTGACTTCCTGTTTGTCATATTTTTATTGCTCCTCGTCGGATTCATGATCCCACTGATCGTGAAGCTGCTGGTATTCCTTCGCTTCGTCATAGCGTCCCGCTTGCGTTAACAGTGCAATCAGTCTACGGATTTGATCCAAATCAAACCCTGACAGAGAAACGTATTGCTTCAATGAATCAATTGCCGCTTCTGTTTTCCCCATCGACAGAAACACATCTGCCGCTAATGGGTAGGCAGCTACATACTCCTCGTCGACCGCTTGTAGACTCGTTACCAGTTCAGCCGCCTCATCCAGACGTCCCACGTGGAAGGCCATCAAGGCACATCCATATAGTACTTCTGGCGAGCGATCCATCACCAATGCCTGACGGAATACTTGGTATGCCTGTTCGAACTGTCCGCTTTGTGCGTAAGAACGCCCCTTAGTCAACAGCATGGAAAGACTCTCGTCTCCTGCCTGTTCCAAGAGCTGCATGGCCTTCTCGTCTTCCCCAATGCGGAAATACAAGTTACCCAAGGCCGCCATGATATCCTGATTGTCTGGTTCCTTTAGTCTCGCTTGCTCCAAGTACTTGACCGCTACCTCATCCAGGTCTTGGAGTGAATATAAATCAGCCAGCAACAAGTCAAGCTGGATACTTTCAAAGCCGGATTCCTTGCATTCGTATAGAAGGTGCTGCGCTGTCTCGAAATCACTTGAATCCAAAGCAATCTCTGCCAACAATAGCTGGCATTCTCTACGCAATGAAGTCTCCATTTGTGGATTTTTGGCCATGACATCAGTCAGCAATTGGCTCGCCTCTTCCAAATGTCCGAGCCGATACCAGACCTCCGCCAAATACATCATGACATCCGGCAAGTCTTTCCCATGCTCCTGAACCTTTTGCAAAGCGGTCAATCCCAACTCCACTTCATCGTTTTCGATTCTCTTGATCGCTTCGTCTATGACATACAGCCACTTTTTCGGCATTTCTTTCACCTCATATGTATTTTGCGTGGCCTTGTTGCTCTACGTACAGGTTGAACAACTATTATAATAAAATAGCCACAAAAGACCGTCCGAAGACGGTCTTTTCTTTTACTCTTGATCATATACCATTACGCTCGCGTTAGCCAGCTCATTGTAAGAACAGTGATGAGGATTCCAAAAATACTAAGCACGATACTGTAGTTCGGCTTGGTTAATTCAGGTGTACTCGGCTTCCCATCGAGTGGTACGATTGAAGCAGTAGCATGCTCAAGGGAATCTCCCTGTGACGAAAATGGCTGTGCTTCTACCACGTATGTACCGTCGTCTGTTTGCATGGAAGAAGAAATGACTTGTGCTTTTGGCGTGTTAATTTCCATGACTTCTCCGTTAATAACGAGAGAATTCGCGTGCTCCGTGGTACTTGTATTCACATATAGAGTGAACGAGAAGACCATGAGCAACAAAACAGCTACACTCGCAGCCATGCGTCGCATTCTCGCTGTTACGCTGAAAATTTTTCTGCCAATCGGGATCGCCCATTGCTCTTCGGATAAAATACGAGCCATTACCGCATCTACAATGGAACGTGATGGAGTTACAGAATGATATTCTTCTTTATCCATCTCCATCCACTCACCACTGTCCGACCAAATCTCATAGTCGGAACGACAGGCATAGCATGCTGCCATATGGTGATCAACACGGCGTTGAGTCACCTCAGACAACAGATTTTCGGCGTATTCGGGCAGTATTTCCTGAACTTCTTCACATCTCATCATCGATTCATCCCTTCAGCTTCATCCAAATGAGGGTCCAGGATGTAGGTTTCCAACTGTCCACGAATACTTTGCCGCGCTCTAAACAAGAGTGACTTCACAGAGCTGACCGTTAGATCCAAAATCGTGGCGATCTCTGTGTAATCCATTTGTTCGTACTCGCGTAATATCAGCGCTGATCGTTGCTTCTCTGGCAAGCTGTTGATCGCCAGCCTTACCATGCTCTCCCTTTCATTCCGAAGCAATACTTGCTCAGGCAGAGACTTGGGAGATGCCATAGGCACTTGCAACGTATCATCCAGATACACGTCAGAATTGCGGCTTTTGCGCAATTCACTGAGTACGGAGTTGCGTGCAATCGTATAGAGCCAGGTGGAGAAAGTAGCTTCTACATCACGGAAAGAATGAATGCTCTTATACGCCTTGTAAAACGTCTCCTGACATATATCCTCCGCTATATGCTCTAAATGTGCCTGACGCAAAAGATGAGTGACAAATGAGAGGATCTTTTTTTCATATCGACGAATCAGTTCAGCATAGCATTCCAGATTACCTTCTTTAATCTCTCGGATAAGCTGGGAATCGGTCATGATCAGGATTACCTCCTTGCGATTCCGATCCCTCAGCGGCCTTTTGCATAATTAGACTGCTGGGGATGTAAAAAGTTGCGCGACCTTACGATTCTTTTTCTCGTCTGTCTGCTGGAAACCATTCACGAAAAAACCCCCAACTTGGGGTTATATGACATAAGCGTAGGGCTTCGTGTCGAATAAGCACTTACCCATACCAATCAAAGGGATAAATCGCAAATCTCGATATATCCATTTACCGTTCGACATAACAGATGTTGGAAGATGCATTTCACTAAAATTGAGAATAGTGGAAAGATCAATCTTTGTCAACCAGTTTTCCTTTTTCAGGAAAACGATATCAGCGTCTGCGCCAGTTGTCAAGCTTCCTTTTCGCGGGTATAACCCAATTGCTTTTGCAACATTTGTCGAAGTGAGCCTGACTAGCAGGCTGAGCAACTCTTCTGGCGTACACCAACTCTTCCTTGAATCAATGCGTACATCCTGAATGGGAGACGCTACTTGCCAGTTTCCAAACCATTGCCGATATAATTGACGTAGACCTTGATCCGTCTCTTCAGCAGGCAAACGAAAGATATGCAGGAAAGGATCATTTTCTTCAAAATGAAAGGCCGCTTGAGAATCAGTAATGACAGTACGCACCCCCCAATATCGGGTAGCGTCCATCCATAGCTGACGAATTTGTTCACGCTGTTCTTTTTTCATGAAAGGATCATTTTGCACCTGCATGTGGAGAATCGTATGTTTAGACGTATGAAGTTGCAAAAGCGTTTCCCATTTTATCGTGGAAATTTCTTCTGGGCTTCTAATCGTGACATGAAACGAGGTGTAGCCTTGATTGCCCCACTCCGCTACACGATCACCGCGAAGATCCGACACATCAATTTCTACGTGCCACACATAGTCCAAAAGACTATTGAAATGCTGTGTTTGTTGATACTGAACTTGCGGTCTGCTCATCCAACGCTCTGGTCGGAAGATGTCAACCAGGCTTGTACATCCGCTGATGACTAGATTACGCATTGCTTCTATATAAACATTCACATCTTTGATTTTATACAACGAATGTGTCGGGAATGCGACGAATCCAGGCAAAAGATACATGCCTTCAGCATCTATTTCTTCATACAAATCGTTAGAGGGGTTTTTCGTCAAGGTATCTTTTGCAATTCGTACAATTTTCCCATGACGAATCCAGACATCGGCTTCTTTCATTCCTAATGCTGTGACAACCGTGCCTCCGCGAACAACCATCCCCCGCTCCAGCATAGCTCGTCCCCCTCCCGCTTCTCGTATAGATCGTTACTCTTGTACGAGCATATGCAGGGAAAGTAAAAAAAGTACATAAAGAGGACCTAACGCATTTTTAGACAAAAAAAGACCGCCGTTGATGTAAGCGCATTCAAACGACGGTAGCACACATGTGCTTTCTTATATTGGATAGGAGTGGAGAGAAACCATACTGTACTTTTATAATAAGCGGAATGTAAGCGCTTGTCAAATCATTTTTGCTAAAATTCGGAACGCTTTATTTGACTCATGCATCATTCATTTCAAAACAAAGAAGCCTGCTACCCAAGAAAGGCACAGGCTCCTCTTTCATTCCTTTACGATTGGCTGATTTTCACGAGCAAGTTATGGAAGCCCGGGAACGATACATCAATCGCATCATCATTCTCGATCGTAGTCTCACCTTCGGCAATAAGTCCTGCGATGGCCATCGCCATACCAATTCGATGGTCCCCCATACTGTCGATGACAGCTCCAGTCAATGCAGTCTTTCCTTCGATAATCATTCCGTCATCAGTAGGAGTCACTCGACCGCCAAACTTGGACAGCTGGCTAACCACCGTTGCAATCCGATCTGTTTCCTTCACTTTCAACTCTTCGGCATCACGGATAACGGTTTGCCCTTTTGCCTGCGTAGCCATGACAGCAATTACCGGGATTTCGTCAATGAGACGTGGAATGATATCTCCAGCAATTTCGATACCGTGCAACTCAGAATGTGTCACGAGCAGGTCTGCAACTGGCTCTTCATTCACGACTCGTTCGTTCAGAAGCTCCAGGCTTCCCCCCATCGCCTTGACAACATCAATGATGCCTGTGCGGCTCGGGTTGATACCAACATTCTCAATCAGTAGAGAGCTACCTGGTACGACCATAACAGCTGCGATCAAAAAGGCAGCAGATGAAATATCTCCAGGAACCGAAATAGCACGGCCTTGCAGCTTCTGTCCGCCTTCCACCGAAACCGTCAAGCCATCACGGACAACCTGTACACCAAATGCTTGCAGCATACGCTCTGTATGGTCACGGGACAAATGCGGCTCGGTAACACTAGTCACACCTTTTGCCTGCAAGCCCGCCAGCAAAATCGCTGACTTCACTTGTGCACTTGCAACCGGCGACTCATACGCGATGCCTTGCATCTCTCCACCACGGATGGAAAGCGGTGTGTACTCCCCGTCTTTTCTTCCATCGATTTTGGCACCCATCTGTCGAAGTGGTCCGATCACTCGACGCATTGGCCTTTTGGCAATGGACTCATCCCCCTCCATTACCACATGGAACGGCTGTGTCGCCATAATGCCTGCCATCAAACGAATGGTCGTACCGGAATTCCCCACATCCAAATGCTGAGATGGCTCCTGCAATCCGTACCAGCCTTTTCCATGAACGGTTACGGCATCTCCTTGCTGTTCAATCTCGATCCCCATCCGGCGGAAGCAGCTAATCGTGCTCAAGCAATCTGCTCCAGGCAAAAAGCCTTCGATCGTTGTTGTTCCTTCAGCTAGAGCCCCAAACATGACGGCACGATGGGAAATGGATTTATCTCCAGGCACGCGAACGGTACCCTTGATTTGTTTGGCTTGTTGTACGCGAAGCATTCCTTCCACTCCTTTTCTCTCTCACGCTCTCCCAGATCACCAGTCGCACTGTGAAGCGTCTTCGTTGTAAAGTGTTTTTGTATAAAAAAACTTATGTGCGCTTGTATACATTGTAATCGAAAAAGCGAAGAACTTCCTCTCCCTTTTCCAACTCTTGTTGCGAATGGAACGTAATGCGTAGCACTCCATAAATGTCTTCTCGTGTCTCTCTGATTTGGAGATTCGTGATGTTGATTTGTCTTGCTCCCAATAGTGTCGTGATTCGTCCGATTTCGCCCGGGTTGTCTGGAATATCGATATACAAATCGTTTAATGGAGGCAAGGCACCCGTTTTTCGTTCTGGCAAGCTGTCGCGGAATTCTCGTGCTGTTTTGAAGAAATGCTCGATTCCTTCTGGGTCTCCCTGTTCGACGAGTTCAACAACATCCTCCAGAGCGTTAGCCCAATCTTTTGCGATTTTCAAGATAGGATCGCGGTTTTGCAGCAAAATGTCACGCCACATGCGAGGATTACTCGATGCAATGCGCGTAATATCACGGAAGCCTCCTGCTGCGAGAGTTGCATGCCAAGCGTTGTCTTCATCGTACCCTGCTACCAGATTGACCAGAGCAGAAGCGAGAATGTGCGGGAAATGACTGACGGCGCCTACGACCTGATCATGCGAGTCTGCGTCCATTTGCACAACCTTAGCACGTGTCAGTGCGAGTAGTTCCGTCAAATGCTGTACTTTTTCTTCCGGTGTTCCCGGAGCTGGTGTCAGAACATAGTAGGCGTTTTCCATGAGTCGGTCAGAAGCTGCCTCGACGCCAGATTTATGCGAACCTGCCATGGGATGTCCACCAATGAACGTTACGTGGCTCGGAATGATTTCTACAGCTTGTCTTACAATGCCTGATTTCGTACTACCAACGTCTGTTATGATGACTTCTGACTGCAGCACCATTTCTGCAAGCTTGTGCATGGTATCAACGATTTGCTCTACAGGCGATGCGAGGAAAATGACATTTGCCTCTCGAACTGCCGTCTGCAAATCTGTTGTCCCAGCATGAATGACACCAAGCGTTAATGCTTTATCCAAACTATCCTGACGTACGTCGTATCCAACTACCCGGATATTTGGATCGCGTCGCATGGACAGCGCTATAGAGCCGCCGATCAAGCCGACGCCGATTACAGTAATGGTGGTTTTTTTCATCTCCACTCTCTATCCTTCCTTGTCTTTCTTACACAAAGATGCCGAGGCACGCCCGGCATCTTCGTCGATTATTTCAATGCTCCAGTCACGATTTCTTTAAGTACAGAAAGAATCTTATCATTTTGCTCTTTTGTTCCGATCGTAATCCGTTGATAGCCTGGGAAGCCTAGTGCATTTCCAGAGCGCACAATGATGCCTTGGGAAAGCAGCTTCTTGAATACTTCATCGGAGTCCCTTTTCAGATCAACCAAGATAAAGTTGGTCTCGGATGGATAGTAGGAAAGTCCCCATTCATCAAAGGAATCGGTATATTGCTTCATACCTTCACGGTTACGATCGCGGCAAGCTTTCACGAACTCCTGGTCTTTCAGTGCTGCTCGTGCCGCTACTTGGCCCAGTGTACCCGTATTAAACGGCTCACGTACGTGTTCGAGAGAGGAAATAAGCTCCTCCGATGCAATACCATAGCCGATACGAAGCGCGGCCAAACCGTAAATTTTGGAGAAGGTGCGCAAAATGATCAGGTTCGGATACTCAGTGAGCATCGGTACTGTTTGTGGGTAATTTGAATCAACAACATACTCGTAGTACGCCTCATCCATCACGACCAGGACATTTTTTGGAACTTTTTTCAGGAAAGCTTCCAAGTCGGATGTGGTTACAATCGTTCCAGACGGATTATTCGGGTTACATACCCATACGACTTTCGTCTGTTCATTGATAGCAGCAGCCATCGCTTCGAGATCGTGAACGCCATCTTTCAACGGCACCTCAATCAGTTCTGCTCCTTCAATGATCCCATTCGAGCGATATTGCGAGAATGTTTGCGTCGCCATTACCGCGTTCGTACCTTCGCCTAAAAAAGCACGAGAGATCATCAAAAGAATTTCATCAGACCCGTTCCCGAAAAACAGCTGACCTGGTTTGACTCCAAGGAATTCAGCAAGATCCCAGCGCAGATTCAGGCTTGCACCGTCTGGATAAAGTGCCAAATTATCCAACTGTTCCGTAATTGCTGCTTTCGCCTTTGGTGAGGAACCGAACGGATTTTCGTTGGACGCCAGCTTGATCACTTCAGTCAAACCATATTCACGTTTGACGTCATCAATGGGCTTGCCAGGTTGATATACCGGGGCATTGAGTATGCGTTGTTTCGGTTGCATCCACGTTCACTCCAGTCACATTTTTCCCACTATTGTAGCGCACTGGCTAACTGATGTACAAAGGTTTTTATTTTTTCTACAGCTTCCGGCATCTGCTTCGGGTCTTTCAGTTGCTCAACATGGCTTTCGATCTGTTGTACGATAGCACTTCCTACAATCACGCCATCTGTATGAGGAGCAACAGCTCGTACCTGATCTGGTGTGGAGATTCCGAAGCCAACCGCAGTAGGTACAGTCGTACTCTCCTTTACTCGTACGAGAAAATCTGCCAAATCCTCTCGCAAATCCGCACGTGCTCCCGTCACACCGAGTGAGGATACACAATAAAGGAATCCGGTAGCTTGCTCGCCGATCGTTTTGATCCTGGAACTGGAGGTTGGTGCCACGAGCGAAATGACATGAATGCCATGTTGCTTCGCCGCAGCTACTGCTGGACCATTTTCCTCAATCGGCAAATCGGGAATCACGACACCATCTGCGCCATAGACTGCGAGATCGGCAAAAAAGCGATCGATGCCATATTGCAGTACCGGATTTACGTAAGTGAATAAGACCACCGAAACCTCAATTTCTGACTCTCTGAGCCTTCTCACCAATTTCAGAGCGTCCAAGATCGTCACGCCATTTTCCAGTGCCCGCTGTGAAGCACGCTGAATGGTTGGGCCATCAGCCAAAGGGTCTGAATAAGGGACGCCGAGCTCAATGAGATCAGCATCCGCTTCGACCATCGCTTTTACGAGCTCGAAGGTCGCTTCTATCGAAGGATCGCCTACCGTGAGAAATGGAATAAAGCGTTTGCGGTCTCGATCCGCGAATAATTGATCGATTCTGTTCAAGGCTGTCGTCATGTTTACTCTCCCCCTTCTGCTGTCAGCGCTTCTTGAATGGTCAACACGTCCTTGTCTCCACGACCGGACAAACAAATGACCAAGATTTTGTCTGGGGACAGCTCTTTTGCTCGTTTCATCGCCTCAGCAATCGCATGCGCGCTCTCCAAAGCAGGAATGATGCCTTCTGTTTGACAAAGCACTTGAACCGCTTCTAGTGCTTCCACATCGGTAACCGCTGTATAGGTCACTCGTCCACTGTCTTTGAGATATGAATGCTCAGGCCCCACACCTGGATAATCCAGACCAGCCGAAATAGAATGGGCTTCTTGTACCTGTCCGTACTCATCCTGCAATAAATATGTTAATGAGCCGTGAATGACTCCGGGACGTCCAAGTGTCAGTGTTGCTGCATGCTTGTCGGTATCAATTCCTTTTCCTGCTGCCTCTACTCCCCTGAGTGCAACAGATTTATCCTGAATGAACGGATAAAACATGCCAATCGCATTGCTGCCGCCACCGACGCAAGCAACCACCTCGTCTGGAAGCCTACCGAGCATTAGCAGGATTTGACTGCGCGTCTCTTCCCCGATAATTTTCTGAAATTCACGAACGATGTACGGATACGGGTGTGGGCCAACGACTGAGCCGATTACATAAAAGGTTTCCTCTACATGTGAGACCCAGTGACGAATCGCTTCGTTCGTCGCATCCTTCAGTGTGCGAGAGCCGGATACAGCCGGGATAACTTCGGCGCCGAGAAGCTTCATCCGAAAAACATTCAGCGATTGGCGACGAATATCTTCTTCCCCCATGAACACTTTGCACGATAGTCCCAGCTTTGCTGCGACAGTTGCACTGGCAACCCCATGCTGACCAGCACCTGTCTCTGCAATAATTGATTTTTTACCCATTCGTTTCGCAAGCAGTGCTTGGCCCAAAGCATTGTTCAATTTATGTGCGCCTGTATGATTGAGATCTTCTCTTTTCAAATAGATTTGTGCGCCGCCGAGTGCTTTCGTCAAACGCTCTGCGTAGGTGAGCGGTGTTGGACGTCCTGCATACTCGCTAAGCAGTCCGTTCAATTCAGCAACGAACTCCGGGTCTCGACGTGCTTCTTCAAAAGCGGTCTCTAGCTCTTTCACTGCATTCATCAAGGTTTCCGGAATAAACTTGCCTCCGAATGCACCAAATCGTCCGTTTTCGTCAGGCACGACTCGCGTAGTTGTTTGAATGTTGTTCATGCGCCTTCACCCTCTCCACCAATGTTTTTATTTTCTCGGCGTCTTTTTCGCCATCCGTCTCTACTCCACTGGACACATCGACCATCCCCGCCTGGTACTGACCGATTAACTCCCCTACATTCTCCGCATGAATTCCTCCAGCGATCATGCAAGCTGCTTCCTTGCATGCAGCTTGTAGTGCGGGGATTTGCTCCCACGAAAACTTTTTCCCTGTACCTCCTGCTTGACTGGGGTCATACGTATCGAACAAAAAGGCACTGACAATGCCTTGATAAGATTGGATTGCTTGTACGGCATCCTCTTCGCCGCCTACTGCGAGAGCCTTCCATACAGGAATAGCAAAACGCTCCCGAACCTGCTGACAAAAGTGCGGCGACTCCTGTCCATGCAGCTGGATCACGGATAGCGGTGCTTTGCTAAGCACTTCCTCCAGCTCTTCCAGCGTAGGATTCACAAACACACCGACAGCAGGGGGATGACCTGGGACAGCCGCAAGCAATTCTCCAGCTGTCTGAGGATCTACTTGTCGTTTACTCGGAGCAAATACTAGACCTACGTAATCCACTTCGAGCTCTTTTAACAGCGCAAGTGTTTCCGCACGTTTAATCCCGCATATTTTCAAACGAGTCACAAGCTCACCCCCGGTGTAGCTGCCTCTCCGACGAGATCAATGACGGCGCTCTCTACGTCTTTCTGACGCATAAAATGCTCGCCAACCAGCACAGCTCTGGCTCCTGCTCTTCTTACATGCTCAATATCTGCCGGTGTGGAAATGCCGCTTTCGCTGACGACTGTCAATGATGCTGGCAGTTCTGCAATGAGTTCATGTGTAACAGCCAGGTCGGTTTGAAACGTATTTAAGTTCCTGTTGTTGATCCCGAGCAATTTTGGTTCCATTGCTTGAAAAACTAACTCGCATTCACGCTTGTCATGTACCTCTACCAATACATCCATGCCCAACTCCTCGGCTGTTTGCGCGAGGTGTCGCAACGTATCCCGGTCGAGTATGGCAGCAATAAGCAACACACAATCTGCTCCAGCTGCTCTTGCTTCCACTACTTGTATTTCATCGATGAGAAAGTCTTTTCTGAGCAATGGGCGTTCGACTGCCTCGTGAATTAGCCGTAGATAGGATAGGCTCCCTTGAAAAAATGACTCATCGGTCAAAACAGACAAACATTCTGCACGAGCAGCTTGGTAAGCCTCCGCTATGGCTACTGCGTGGAAATCAGGTCGGATCAGCCCTTTGGATGGCGATGCTTTTTTCACTTCGGCAATCACGCTGACAGGCCGTACACTCGTCTCCAATGCTTGTCGAAATCCGCGTGGACGCTGTATTTCTTTCGTTGCTGTGAGCAATGATGAAACGGTTGTTTCTCTTTGAAGAAGCGCGATCTCTTCACGTTTTTTCTCTACGATTTTACGAAGCATGAATCATTCCTCCTGCGATTTGACGAACGTGCTCCAGCTTGCGCAAAACAAGTCCGTCGTCGATCAGTTCCGCTGCACGTATGACCCCTGCTTCTATCGAGCTAACCCGATCAGCGAGGTACAGAATCGCACCAGCATTCAGCAAAACGATGTCTCGAGCAGCCCCTCGCACACCCGAAAATACCTCATGTATAATTTTGGCGTTCTCATTGGCATCCCCGCCGCGCAGTGCATCCTTCTCATGTCTGCGCAGACCAAACTGCTCCGGCTCGATTTTATAAGTCAAAACGCTGCCATCTCGCAGTTCAGCAATATGGCTCGTTCCTGTGACCGTCAATTCATCCAGACCATCAGATCCTGCCACGACTAATGCTCTTTTTACGTCCAGCTCATGTAGAACTGCCGCAACAGTCGGAAGCAGCTTGGCATCATAAACGCCCATTAACTGATGGCTGGCACCTGCTGGATTCGTCAATGGCCCCAGCAGATTAAATACAGTTCGAATTGCCAATTCTTTTCGCGGGCCAGCCGCATGCTTCATCGCTTGGTGATACAGGGGCGCGAACAGGAAGCAGAGATTCGTCGCACGCAGGCAATCTGCTGCGTCTTTTGGGGACAAATTGACTGGCACTCCCAGCGCTTCCAATACGTCTGCACTGCCGCTTTTACTCGATACCGCACGATTACCGTGCTTGGCGATGCGTACACCGTCAGCCGCTGCGACAATGGCACTCGCTGTCGAAATGTTAAAGGTATGACTTGCGTCGCCACCTGTTCCACATGTGTCAACCAAACCTGCTATATCGATCGGAACGCTCATCGCTCGCGCTCTCATGGCCTTGGCAAAGCCGATGATCTCTTCCGCTTGTTCGCCTTTCAATCGAAGACTCGCTAAAAATGCACCAATTTGAGCTGGTGTTGCCTTTCCGTCCATAATCTCGCCCATCGCTTCTTCTGCAACCGTCCGCGTCAAGTGATTGCCTAGCAGGATTTGCTCCAGTGCGTATGTTAGCATGACAACTCCACCTTTCTGGCAAAGAGCTGTTCTGCTTTTTCCAGAGCAGACAGCATCGCAGCTGCTTTGTTCACCGTCTCTTGATATTCACTCGCAGGAACCGAATCTGCTACGATGCCTGCACCTGCCTGTACATGTGCGTAACCATCTTGAAAGAACAAGGTTCGAATCGTAATACAGCTATCCAGGGAGCCATCAAAGGAGATGTAGCCAATCGCCCCAGCATACAGATGACGTGCATCAGGTTCGAGCTCTGCGATAATTTCCATTGCCCGCAGCTTCGGTGAACCAGATACAGTACCTGCCGGAAACGCACTCAGCAATGCGTCAAAAGCGTGCAGCCCTTCGCGAAGCTTGCCCGTCACATGCGAAACCATGTGCATCACATGGGAGTAGTTTTCAATCACCAACGCTTCTTCTACTTTCACACTTCCGTATGCAGCGACCTTTCCAACATCGTTGCGACCTAAATCCAACAGCATGTAATGCTCTGCCCGCTCCTTCTTGTCTGCCAAAAGATCATCCGCCAGCGCAGCATCTTCTTGGGGAGTCGCTCCTCTTTTTCTCGTTCCTGCAATCGGCCGCATCTCTACTTTTTCATCTTCCACACGTACGAGCAGCTCTGGGGACGTCCCAACAACTGTCTCGCCTTCGTATTCGAGGTAGTACATATAGGGTGATGGATTCAAGGTACGGAGCAGTCGATACACCGCAAACGGATCAACATCCGTCTTCACGGAAAAACGTTGGGACAATACGACCTGAAAAATATCTCCTGCTGCGATATATTCTTTTGCCTGCACGACTAGCTGCTCGTATTGCTCACGCGTCATATTTGGTTGAACAGTCAATGGCGCTGGAGTATGTGTCGCTACTTGAATTCGTTGGTCCATTTCAAGCGGAGCCGATACTTTTGTAGCCAGCTGCTCGATTCTTTCGCAGACTTGCTTGTATTTTTCGCCGATGGATTCTGCGGTGTCCCCTGGCTCTACATGGAGGTTCACAATCAGTTGAATCTCCTGCTTTAAATGGTCAAACGCAATCATCTCGTCAACGAAGAGAAAGCGCATATCCGGCACTCTCACAGCTTCCTTGCGATGTGCTGGCAAATTTTCGAAATAGCGCAGCGTATTATAACCAAAGAAGCCTACGGCACCACCACTGAGACGAGGCAACCCTGGAAGCTTTGGACTTTTGTAACGATCTGTTTCTTCACGCAAAAAGGACACGGGGTTTCCTGTTTGAACGACTTGCCCACCAGTGCGATAAGAAACGGTGATTTCTTCTCCACTGGCTTCGACAATTTGAAAAGGGTTCATGCCTATGAACGAAAAACGGGCCCAGCGAGCTCCGCCTTCAACGCTCTCCAGTAAAAAAGAATCACTCGTGCGAATCTTCTGATACAAGCGAATCGGTGTCTCCTGATCCGCTAACAGCTTCATACTTACAGGGATAAGGGAATACGACGCCGAGAGGGACTGAACCTCGGCAAGGGAAGGGACATACATGGACTCTCATCTCCTTATTAGTGGGAGTGAAAAGAGGACGATAAATCCACCTTTTCTACACCCGCTTTCTAGAGCGAGAGGTAGGGGGAGAAAAATATTCATATACAAAAAAATCCAGACAAAGAGACCTGGATTGGGCGTCAATATGTACCCAGCCTTCTCTTCTCTCCTCAACCTAACTCATCTCAACTCTGCTCTACTCATACTCTGCTCTCAGCCGGCTTTTGCTTATTACCGGAAAAACGAGGCGCTCTCGTTTCACTTATGGTAAAAGAGAGCGCCCTAATTGTCAACCGCGATTTGTCAAATCTGGGCGCAGCTTTACTGCGTCACGCAAAAAGACGTGATGAATATCTTTGGCTGTCTTATCTGTATTTACGTGCATCATGATACGTACACAAAGTGGCAAGCCACCTGGCACAGGGATTTCTCTTGCACACATAAGCGGTACATATTGCCAGGCTTCCCCTTCCAGCATGCGCGCAGCTTGAGCAGGGAAGGTCGCACAGAGATCCTCCGTCGTCGTGATGATGATGCTGCCGATATCTTCAGGGTTTACTTCATTGCGGCTTACCATTTCCGTAAGCAACCATTTGGTTGAGGAGACAATCTCTTCACGAGTATCGGCTTCCACCGTAATCGCGCCTCTGATTCCTCTCATTCCCATCCTTATCCCTCCACTTCTTCTCTCATAACTCCCAGTATGAGTTCTTCCTCTATGTTTTTGACGACTTCAACCTGCCCGATAGTCCTCGGCAAAACCAATGCCAGCTTTCCGCCTATCGTCTTTTTGTCTCGTTTCATAGCTTCCAGCACAGCTTCTGGTGAGAGGCTACCCGGCCAAGCAGTTGGCAAGTGAAACAATTCCAGCATCCGTTTCGTGCGATTGTATACACCCTTCTCGGCAAATCCAATCCGCTCCGCTACCTTCGCTGCCAAACACATCCCAATTGAGATGGCTTCCCCATGATTCAAGGTAGAGTAGGCAGACAACGCTTCAAAAGCATGACCAAACGTATGCCCCAAATTAAGCAGCGCACGTTGTCCCTGCTCCGTCTCATCTTGAGAGACAATTCCCGCTTTGACTGCGCAGCCTTTTTGAATGGCTTTCCCTAATAATTCTGAATCGAGTTGCCATAACGACTCTGCGTTTTCCTCCAGCCAATCGACAAAGGTAGCATCGGCTATGAGTCCATGCTTGATAACCTCTGCAAATCCGGCTGCGACCTCGCGCTTAGGCAAACTATGCAATGCTTTTGTATCGTAGATGACGACCCTTGGCTGATGAAAAGCACCGATGAGATTTTTTCCGAGTGGATGATTGATGGCTACTTTTCCCCCAACCGAGCTATCATGAGCGAGCAAGGTAGTTGGGAGCTGAACGAAATCAATGCCCCGCATGTAAGTTGCAGCCACAAATCCCGCCAAATCTCCAACCACGCCGCCACCGAGAGCCAATACAGCGGACTTCCGATCCAAGCCTGCTTCAATTGCCTCTGTCATCAATTGTTCATAGACAGCAAGGCTCTTCGATTGCTCTCCAGCCGTGATGACCGTCGAGTGGGCTTGATACCCATTCTGCCGCAGAACATCGAGTAATGGCTCCAAGTAATGAACAGCCACATTCTCATCTGTGACAATCATCAGTTTGCTAGTAGAAGCAATTCCTGCCTCTACTAGCAACGCTGCTGCATGGTGCAAAAGACCGTCGCCAATCACAATCTGGTAGGAACGCTCTCCCAGCTCAACAGTCAGATTCTCTGCACTCATTAGAACTTCTCCGTGTACGCACGGTATTGACGCACGTTTTCTACCATATCGTCGAGAGAATCAGATGGGAACTTTTCGCACATTGCATTCGCGATCTCCCACGCTACAACTGCCTCCGCAACCACACTTGCCGCTGGAACAGCACAGCTGTCGGAACGCTCAATACTCGCTGAGAATGGCTCTTTGGAGTCGATATCCACACTCATCAACGGTTTGTACAAAGTTGGGATCGGCTTCATGACACCGCGTACGACTACAGGCATCCCTGTCGTCATTCCGCCTTCCAGTCCACCTGCTCGGTTCGTTTTTCGGCTGTAGCCTGTCTCTTCGTTCCAAATAATCTCGTCATGTACTTGGGAGCCTTTCAGACCGGATGCCTCGAAGCCAATACCGATTTCAACACCTTTGAAAGCCTGAATGCTCATAATCGCTTGAGCAAGACGTCCATCCAGCTTGCGATCCCATTGCACATGGCTTCCCAAACCAATCGGGACACCTTCAACGATAACTTCTACGGTTCCTCCGAGTGAATCCCCGTCTTCTTTTGCTTTGTCAATCGCTGCCATCATCAGTGGCTCTGCTTCTTTATCCAAGCAGCGTACAGGTGATTCCTCTGTACGCGCAATGAGCTCGTCCAGACTCACCTCTTGCCGCTTTGCCACGATCTCATTGATCTGGAGTACCTGTCCGCCCAGACGGATACCAAATGCAGCCAGCAATTGGCGAGCTACTGCACCTACAGCCACGCGGACAGTGGTCTCACGTGCACTTGAACGTTCCAGAATATTGCGCATATCGCGTTGATGATATTTGATAGCTCCATTTAAATCAGCATGTCCAGGGCGCGGACGGGAAACTCGACGCTTTTCTTCCGTGCCTTCCTCTACTGGCTCAGCACTCATGATTCCTTGCCAATGCGTCCAATCATTATTTTCAACGACCAGTGTGATAGGAGCTCCGGTTGTATATCCATGACGGACACCAGAAAGAATTTTCACCTGATCCTTCTCAATCTGCATTCTTCTACCGCGACCATGGCCTTTTTGACGACGTGCCAACTGCTCATTAATCTCCTCAATGGAAATAGGCAAATTGCTCGGTACGCCCTCTATGATTGCTGTTAATTGCGGCCCGTGGGATTCCCCTGCTGTCAAGTAACGCATCTCTATCCTTCCTCCATCCTCCAGGCAGCTTATCTCCCCGATAAGTTCTCCTTTCGGGGTGCTGTCCTTTATCACTTTTAAGCGCTATAATATCATACCTAGTACGCCGTGGAAATACAAAAGTGGCAAACGCTATGAAAAACCTTTTCTTCTTACAGGAAAACGCCCCTCCCTAAAGGAGAAGCGCTCTCTTTACGCTATCGCGTACGTATCGTTATTATTTCCTACACGTTGAAAAAAGGATTGGGGCTTAGCGGCTTGCGCGTGTGATCAACGCGTATCAAATCATCTAGTTGCGTTCTCTCCGCCCCTAAGATCTGACCACATTCCTGCAGCGTGATCAGCCCTCGACGGTATGCTTCGATGACCTTGTGTTTATCCATCTGCTGCCTCCTCTTGCAAAGTAGGTATTCTTATTCTTGGGAAAAAAGGGCAGAGATATACCAAGGCCAACTCGAATCAACCCATTTTTCGATAGAAGAAAGTATCCTCTGTTTCCAGCTGATATTGCTGTGGCTGAAAAATTTGCTCGGTGCTTCCTACAAAAAGAACACCGCCTGGTTTGAGTGCCCGGCTGAATTTATGATACAGCTCATGCTTCGCTTCCTCGGTAAAGTAAATCATCACGTTCCGGCAAATAATCAAGTCAAATTGAGAATCAAATGAGTCCGCCAGCAAATTGTGTTTTTTGAACGTAACTTTTCTCTTTACTTCGTCGGATATGCGATAGCTGAGTGTATCCTTTTCAAAATACTTTGCTACGAGGTCTTTCGGACAATCCTGTAGCGATCGGTCCGTGTACACCCCTTGCTTCGCTTTTGCTAGGGCACCCTCATCAATATCAGACGCAAGCACTGTCGCATCAATCTTCTTGCGCAGCAAAATGAGAGACAGCGTATAAGGCTCTTCCCCTGTCGAGCATGCAGCACTCCAGCATTTCACCCGCGGTGATTGCTTGGCCAACCGTGGCAAAATCTTATTCTCGAGAACTTCCCATCGACCCGGATTGCGGAAAAATTCCGATACGTTAATCGTCATCCGGTCGAGAAACTCATAGAAAAGCTCCTTGTCTTTGGCGATGGCATCGAAATAGTGGGCAAATGTGTTGTAACCACGCTTTTGTCGCAACGAGGTTAGACGGCGCTTCATCTGCGCTTCCTTGTAGAGGGCAAGATCAATTCCGGTCATTTTCTTAACACTAGCAATAAATTGGAGAAAGTCTTTATCATCCATGCAGAATCGTACCCCCTTTGAAGACTTCCTACATTTCATTCGCTATATTTCGTCATTATCCTATCTGTTTTGACAAAGAATTTGACAAAAAAAAGAAAACCCCAATTACTGGGGTTTTCTGTATCAGTCTTAGATCCAGCGTTGGATAGTTTTCTCGAAGGAGAGAACTTCTTCAGCGGAGAACCACAGGCCGATTTCACGCTCAGCGCTCTCAGGAGAGTCAGAACCGTGGATGATGTTCATGCCAACGGAAGTAGCGAAATCGCCACGGATTGTACCGGAAGCAGCGTCTACTGGGTTCGTTTTGCCCATCATAGCACGAGCAGTTGTGATTACGTTGTTACCTTGCCATACCATAGCGAATACTGGTCCGGAAGTGATGAAGTCTACCAGTTCACCGAAGAACGGGCGCTCTTTGTGCTCTGCATAATGTTCTTCAGCCAGTTCGCGGCTAACTGTCATCAGCTTAGCACCTACGAGTTGGTAGCCTTTTTTCTCAAAACGGGAAACGATTTCCCCGATCAGGTTGCGTTGTACACCATCTGGTTTTACCATAAGGAATGTTTTTTCCATTGTAAGTATGCCTCCATTAGAGCTATGTATTGGTGCATAGGACACCAACGAAAATTTTATCAAAACTAGGGTGGTCAAGCAACAGGTATACCGTCAAAATATCATTAAAATTTACGATCGACAATGAAATTGGCGATTCCTGTCAAGGATGTCTTCGCCTGATTGTTAGGCAAATCTGCGAGAATCGCATGCGCACGTGCAATATAGCGTTCGGCAAGGCGCTGTGAGAAGGCAATGCCTTCATCCTCGCGAACCATTCGAATCGCCTCATCCGCATGATCCCAGAACGTATTCGTCGCGATCCATTTCTGGAATTGCTCGCGAGCTTTTCCATGATGAGCCGAATAAAGCGCAGGCAACGTTATGTTTCCATGCACCAGGTCGCTTCCAGCTGGCTTCCCTAACTGTTTCTCTGTACCCGTAAAATCCAAAATGTCGTCGGTAATTTGAAAAGCCATCCCCACATTGTAGCCATACCAGTACATTTTGCGAATCATTTCCTCTGTTGCACCGCTTGCAACTGCTCCCAATTGACAGCTAATCGCAATTAACAGAGCCGTTTTTCGTTTGATTCTGCGCAGATACGTACGGAAGTTTTGATCCCAATTATTCAAATCCTTTACTTGCTGTATCTCTCCCTTACAAACCTCCACGATTGCATTGGAAAGAATTTGATGCAATTGCGGAATGGGAAGCTGAGAGGCAATAGCCAAAGCCCGCGCAAAAATATAGTCGCCCGCGTACATCGCTACTTTATTATCCCACTTCATCCGAACGGTATCTTTTCCACGACGCTTATCCGCATCATCAATCACGTCATCATGAACCAGCGAGGCCATATGGATCAGCTCAAGCGGAACCGCCACATGCTTTAGTTTTTTGACATCGTAATTCCCCCACTTGCCGCCAAGCAAAACAAAAACGGGACGAATCCGCTTTCCTCCTGCCTTGAGTAAGTGAGTAGAAGATAGATACAGCTCTCGAACTGGGGTATCAATTGATTTTTCCAGTTCATCTTCTATGTATTGGACATCTTTTTTCATCTTGAAGTAAATATCGACTAGATTCATCCGTTCCACCTATCTCGTCAACGTAGTATTGGTCTGTCGGCCGCCAGCCTGCCACAGATCGACGGTTGCAGGTGCCGATAGAAGTCCCAGCTCCGCTGCGCATCGGTAATAGTACTCCAGTCCAATCCGCTGAACGTCACCGAAATCGTGCTGTAATCCTTGGAAATAGTGGATCCATTGTTCTTTTTCTCCACCAAAATGAGTGTGAACGTAGTCAATCAATGGGGCTGTATTCGCTCTGTTCTTCCTTTTGCTCTCTAAAAAGGAAGCATGGACTTCTGCGATCAAGTCATGGTGCTCGGCAATAACCGCTCGGCGAAGAGCCCAAATCGCAAAGGTCATCGAATAACCCGTAAATTGGTGCCACAGCTCCCCTAAGTCATAGACGTGCAGGTCACCCGCTGTTCTTTCTGCAGAAATGGCGTCATCACCGATCAAGAGCGCTGCATCAGCATCCTCCAGCATTTCTCGCAGGATAGGCTCCTGTGTAACGTATGAAATCTCATAATCGTAAAACTTATGGAGAATGATCTTCAAAAGGTTTACCGTGGTAGCCGATGTGTTCGTCAACGCAATTTTGGCACCGTTTAGTTGTCCAATTGGCTTTTTGCTGAACAAGAAAAGGGAGCCTACTCTCCCCTTGGCACTGACAGACAGGTCTGCCAATGCCACGTATTCGGAAGTATGCTCAGCATAGCTAAATGAAGAAATCGGACCCAGGTCAATCTCGCCATTCGCCATCGCCAGGTTTAACTGGGCAGGAACCTGGCGGATGAATTCAATACGGTCTTCGAATTTCGCCTGATCAAAATAGAAGTAAACCGGCAATACATTGGTATACAAAATTTGTCCAACGCGCAAAGATTTTTGCATGCGTTTATTCCCCCCAACGCCGGAACAGCGAATGTGGTACATCGATTGCATCCAAAGTTTTCCCTACAACAAAATTGATCAGATCATCCATGGTTTGCGGTTTCTGATAGTAGCCTGGCATGGCAGGCAAAATCTTGACTCCAAGGCGGCTTAATTTGAGCATGTTCTCGAGCTGAATCGCATTGAGCGGCGTCTCTCTCGGAACGATAACCAATCGCCGACCTTCCTTGATCATGACATCAGCGACACGCTCCAGCAAATTACCCGACGCCCCGTGTGCGATACCTGACACGGTCCCCATCGAGCACGGTACTACGATCATACCGTCACAACGATAGGAACCACTGGCTGCGGGACAATTGAAATCTCGCAGTCCCCAATAATGAAGCTCACCGGAAAAGTCTTGTTGCAGCTTCTCCTGCAAAAGTGCTTCCCTGTCATCGGTGTGCCAATCCAGTTCATCACGAAACACTTGCCAGCCTGCTTCTGTAATCATCAAGTGTACGATATGTCCCGCACGCAATAGCTCCTGGACGACTCGAACACCATAGATTGCGCCACTTGCACCCGTTATCCCGACAGCCCATTTTTGAATGCTCATGCAATCACCAAATCAATCATCGTAAATGTAAACATCACGACACTCAAGATGCCGTTCATATTGAAGAACGCCATGTCGAGCTTCGACAGGTCAGTTGGCTTCACCAACGTGTGCTCATAGATCAAAATGGCACCAGAAATCAGCACGCCTACCAGGAACCAAATAGACAAGTCCGCTACTACATACAAAGACATCAAGCCCACGAAAGTAAGAACATGGCATACTCGTGCAATCAGAAGCGCATTGGCAATTCCAAAGCGACTAGGCATTGAGTAGAGTCCCTCTTTTCGGTCAAACTCAGCGTCCTGGCACGCGTAAATGATATCAAAACCTGCAGTCCAGAACATGACAGATGCAAACAATAGAAGTCCGATTCCATCTACTTGACCCGTCGTGGCTACCCAGCCTCCCAATGGACCAAAGCCGATGGCAACCCCTAGAACAAAGTGACAAAGCCAAGTAAAGCGTTTGGTATAGGAATATAGCACAAGAACAAACACGGCAAGCGGCAACAATTTCACAGCCAAATCATTTAACTGGAACGCAGCAATGAACAACACTGTAAATGACACCACGATAAATAATACGACTTCCAAAATAGAAATGAGGCCAGCAGGAATAGCTCGCGTGACCGTCCGTGGATTTTTGGCATCAATAACCCGATCAATGACACGGTTTAAAGACATCGCTGCACTGCGTGCACCCACCATGGCTACCGTCACCCAGAAAATTTCCGTCCAGGTAGGCCAAGCATTTTCTACTACAATACTTCCCAAAACAGCTCCCATAAAAGCAAACGGCAAGGCAAAAAGGGAGTGCTCGAATTTTATCATTTCCAAGATGATTTTCAATTTACGTAGACCCATCTATGACACTTCCTATCTACTGAAGAAATACCGGGTAATCCCCTACGCGCACATATAACGTGACTGTAGAGTAATGCTATGGCTTTGTGCCGATATGAAGAGCTGATACGCCGCCCATAAACAATTTGACCTGAACCGGGTCCAAGCCTGCTTTCTGAAACATGTTTGCCAGCTCGCGACTGTCTGGGAAATTGGTCAGGGAATGTGGCAGCCATGCATACTCTTCGTATTTATTGACTGTCAGCTTCGCGATCAATGGCAAAATTTTGTAGAAATATAAGTAAAATAGCTTGCGGTACGGAATGAATGGGGGCTTGGACACTTCGAGCGAAACGACTTTACCACCCGGCTTCACAACACGAGCCATTTCATTCAAAACCTGCTGAACATCCGGTACATTACGCAAGGCAAAGCCAATCGTTGCGAAGTCAAATGTGTTATCCTCGTAGGGCAGGTTCATCGCGTCTGCGTTTACTAGCTTTACGTTGTTGCTCACACCTGCATTCGCTACTTTATAGGCCCCTACATCCAGCATGTTTTGACTAAAATCAAGCCCTACGACACTGCCTTCTTTTCCAACAGCCTTGGCCAAAGCAATTGTCCAGTCTGCTGTACCGCAGGCAACATCCAATGCCGTATGCCCTGGCTGAATATTCATCTGCTTCATCGTGTAATTACGCCAAGCAATATGACTGCCAAAGCTGATTACATTATTCATTTTGTCGTAATCGCTTGCAATGCTCTCGAATACGGAGTGAACGTACTTTGCCTTCTCTTTCATTTGTGTCTGGTTCACTTGGCTACATCTCCTCAATTACCTTCTTCAGGCGACTTATCCGATGGGAGTACCGTGCCGTAATTGACGCAAGCATGTTGCGTGTTTCTGCAGGATGCAGCGTACGCACCATTTGCTCACACAAACCGATCAATTCGATGGCTTTCACCTCAACACCCGACAGTACTTGGGCGAGTGTAGCCCCAGGTTTTTGCAGCAAAAAACGGGCAAAACCAAAGGGAACTTGTTCTTGCCATTTGAGTTGCTCCCATTCTCCGATAACACTCTCTACCTTGGCTGTTTCCTTCATGAGATCGCTCCAGAAGCGACGGCGCTCAATCGAGTCGGCATATTCCTCTACAACTGCCACGTATAAGCCCGTATCAATCGTATTACGCAGATCCCAATACTCTTCATCTGATAAAGTTTTGCCATCGCGCCCTGCGATGTACAGTTTCATTTTCGCTTCGTTCACTCGTTGAATCGCTGCCGACAACACTTGAATCGCTTGGATTTCACCGGTCGAAGCCAGGAGGTGATAATAGCGACTACTGTAGTAGTCACCCGCAAGCACCGTCAATTGTCGATTTCGCTCCGCATTCTGTGAGGAGTCATACTCATTCTTCACGAGTTCGTGTGTGTCCAGGCCCAATTGGACAAGCCCTGTCGCTGTACATAAAACCGAAGCCCTTTCCTTCGGCATACCTTGTTCCAGCAAAAATAGGTACAACAGCTCGAGACGATTTTCCGCCATGGAAGGAACGTCAACATAATATTCTACATAGGAATGGGTAATTCTCTTGTAGATTTGTTCGATAATGGACCGAACTTCTTCTACATTCGGGGAAAGTTCTTTGCTCATGCGTCCTCCTCCACAAGCTGCACAACCTAAAGATGTCTGCCTGTTCCGTACTGTTCCTTACTCTTCGGTCTTCCTCTGCCGTCCGGTCAAAAGGCCGTCTTTACTATCATACCATACTTCTTCCATCAGGGACTAATTCGCTCATAAAAATACGACTCGATTCGAATCGGAAATGTGCTCGTAACAAAGGTCTCAATATCTGAGCCGTCGGTTAAAGGTTTGTCATGCTCTGCGAGATTCTCCGTTGTCGCTTGTATGGCAATCAATAATCTCGATTCTTTTAGAGGGTCCGTCTCTTCCAGCAAGCGATAGTATACAGGTCCAACATTATCTGCATAGGTATGTAAATCATATGTCAAACGGTAAAAATCACGATAGACATTGTTTAACTCTACTTTTTCGGCAGGTTTCACCACAAAATCGACATAGATCGATGGGTTTTCCCATTTTATACGCTTAATATTATAATGTGGCGACATCCTTGTAAACAAATCAAGGGCATTTTGCTCGCTTAAGTGAATCGCACGGGCAGACTGAAACGTCGGAATATCGGCTTGCATCCACTGATTGGTAGGAACGAGCGACAGCATAAGAGCCAAGAAAGTGGAAACAGCAATGGCCATCAACAATTGGCGTGGCATAGACATCCCTCCTCTCCTCCATTGTACAAATAAAAAAAGCAGGCTATGCCTGCTTCTTAGCAAAACGACGCTCTTTATTCGGTCGTATCTACGACGCCATGCTGAGAGTAAATCACTGCTTTTCCTCGCACCTTAATCGCAGAGGTGTGCTCGGTAAATTGAAAAATCATCACTTCGCCTTTATCGAGCTTCTCTGTATGATGAAAACGCGTATCAGTGCCCCTTGTTAACCCGATCACATGAACGCCATTTTCCTTTGCTTTGACAACGAAATAATCCTGATTAAAACCCGATGGTTGTGCCAATTTGTTTCCTCCTGACCAATACAGTATGCGCTTCGTCTAGTATGATGTCCCTTCGGACTCCAGTCGGCTCATGATTTTATCAACATAGCGCTGTGTCTCTTGCGGCAATTGGTCAAACTTCGCTTCCAGCTCTTCATCACTGCTGATTCCCAGACGGCTCATCCGACCTGGTCCAGCATTGTAAGCAGCAAGCGCTACTTTTACATCTCCATCATATCGATCCAAGAGCGACTTCAAATATTTTGTTCCACCTGCAAGATTTTCATCAGGGTCGTATACATTGCGGACTTGCATAGCTTTTGCTGTATTGTCCATCAGCTGCATCAAGCCCTTCGCCCCTGCGTGAGATTCTACGTTCGGATTGAAGTTGGATTCGGCCCTGACGACCTCTCTCACCAGATCAGCGTCTACTCCGATTGCTTTGGCTGTCTGATCAATCTTGCCCAAGATTTCCGGGGTAGGAACAGATGGCCCTTTTTCAAAAAACAGGGACTGATCATTTTGATTATGGGCAGGAATCTTCCAGTTCCTTGTACCATCTAGCTTGGCCAGAATCTCCTGTGAACTAATAACCCGCTGGCCGGTTGTTGCTAACTGGGACTGCAATATGTCCGAGAAAAGCCCCTCTTCTCCATTCGAAAGCGAGGAGGAATCATAAGATTGCGGCATTGTTTGCAAATATGGCTGAAGTGATACAGGCACCTTCATAGCATGAACAACCCTTCCCTAGCTTGTCTACCTATCATTATAAAAAAGAAATATCAGGAAGCCAATAGCAAAATGACGCGACATGGGAGCGTATGAGTATCATAAAAAAAGAAGCCTATGCAACAGGCTTCTGATCGTCTTATGCAGATGGTCGGAATGCAGGGATTCGAACCCTGGACCTCACCCACCCCAAGGGTGCGCGCTACCGGGCTGCGCCACATCCCGACTGTACATCCGTACTATACAATATTTTACCTATAGAGTCAATATAATTTCCTTATTTTTGCATCTTTACAAATGCGATGACTATGTGCGAATCAAGCTAAATACTTCTGCACGGGCAGCCGCATCTTTCTCAAACATCCCGCGAACAGCAGAGGTGATCGTTTTCGAGCCTGGCTTTTTCACACCACGCATCGTCATGCACATATGCTCTGCTTCTACCACCACGACTACGCCATGCGGATCGAGCTTGCGCATAATCGCGTCTGCTACTGTCGCTGTAATTCGTTCCTGTAGCTGAGGACGTTTTGCAACGGTATCAACCGCACGCGCTAGCTTGCTCAGTCCTACCACGCGGCCACCACGCGGCACGTAAGCCACATGTGCCTTCCCGAAGAAGGGAACCAGGTGATGTTCACACATGGAGTAAAACGGAATGTCCTTCACCAAAACCATTTCCTCATGTTCTTCGCTAAAGACCGTCTCGAAATACTGCTCCTCGTCTATATGCATGCCTTCGAATACTTCGGCGTACATTTTCGCAACACGCTTAGGGGTATCCAGCACTCCTTCTCGATCAGGATCGTCCCCCACTGCTTCTAGGATCATGCGAACAGCTTGCTGTATTTTATCCAAGTCGACGTTCATCATTGTACCTCCTACGTAACGGCATACCGCCTTGTTTCTCACCACTATTGTCTGGCCGCTCCAAGATCCTGTCAGACTCAGTGCCTGCTCGCGATCAAAGCCAATCTTACCATATCGGTATAAAAAAGACAAAAAGATATGCCAGTATTTTCATAGGCAAACTGTATGTACATAGAAAAAAACCCACATTTTATCAATGTGGATTTTTTTATGTAAGTGCTTCGTTCTCAAAAGAAACAACTACTTGATGGAGTCTTTGAGTTGTTTACCTGGTTTAAACGCAGGTACTTTGCTGGAAGCGATTTCGATCTCTTCACCAGTTTGTGGGTTACGACCTTTACGAGCCGCGCGCTCACGAACTTCGAAGTTACCAAAGCCGATCAGTTGGACTTTATCACCAGTTTTCAATGCATCTGCAATTGCGTCGAGAACGGCATCAACTGCTTTTGTTGCATCTTTCTTGGTGAGTTCTGTGGTTTCAGCCACTTTTGCAATCAGTTCTGTTTTGTTCATTTTATTCACCTCCCCTCAAAGAACACCAAGTCCTAGCTATTATTTTTCTTAACCGAAACGAAGCGTTTTATACACGATTGGTTGTTTTTACCGATCTGACAAGCTTATAGTAATACACCGATTTCTTAAATTCAAGCCCCTCCTGTCGAAATTGAACGAAATACAAGAAAAAAAGGCATCTCGTCATGTCAGATGCCTTCCCTTTGTTTCTAATTTATAGGTCTTTAGAACTAATTATCAGAGTATGATGGCAATTAGGCCACCCGATCCTTCATTGATGATTCGACCCAAAGTCTCCTGTAATTTGTACCTTGCGTTGTCTGGCATCATGGTAATTTTTGCCTGAATGCCTTCTCTCACGATGGAATGGAGCGAGCGGCCGAATATATCGGAGTTCCAGATGGACAGCGGATCTTTGTCAAAATCTTGCATGAGATAGCGGACAAGCTCCTCACTCTGCTTCTCTGTTCCGATAATCGGAGCGAACTCAGACTCTACATCCACCCGAATCATGTGAATAGACGGCGCTGTCGCTTTGAGTCTCACTCCAAAGCGCGGTCCCTGGCGGATCAGTTCAGGTTCGTCCAAGGTCATTTCATGCAACGACGGGGCTGCAATACCGTAGCCCGTACTGCGGACCATGTGCAACGCTTCTGCAACCTGATCGAACTCCCGCTTGGCGTGGGCGAATTCCTGCATGATTTTCAGCAAGTGATCCTTGCCATTTATCTCTACACCCACAATCTCCATCAAGATACGGTCATACAGTTCATCTGGCGCGTAGAGGTCAATTTCTGCAATCCCTTGACCCATATGCATGCCTGCAAGGGAGGCCCTCTCTACGAAGTCATAGTCATTGAAGAAGCCGACGACACGGTCCACATCGCGTAACCGGCGGATGTCCTGCACGGTCTCACGTACAGCTTCTTCGTAGTTCTGACGCAGCCAGTGCCCGTTTTCAAGCACCATCACCCAGCTAGGCAGATTCACATTCACTTCATGTACTGGGAATTCAAACAGAACTTCTCTCATCAGTAGCAAGATTTCCTGCTCTGTCATATGATCGACAGACAATGCAACGACAGGTACATCGTATTTTTCCTGGAGCTGTACGCGCAGGTTTTGCGCTTCGTCGGAGCGAGGACGCGTAGAGTTCACTACGATCACGAACGGTTTTCCGACTTCCTTCAGTTCGTTCACGACCCGCTCTTCTGCATCGATGTATCCTACACGCGGTATTTCCGCGATGCTGCCATCTGTTGTCACCACAATCCCGATGGTCGAGTGCTCCTGGATAACCTTGCGCGTCCCGACTTCGGCCGCTTCCTCAAATGGCACAGGCTCTTCATACCAAGGTGTATTCACCATCCGTGGTCCATTGTCGTCTTCGAAGCCTTTTGCCCCTTGCACCGTATAGCCAACGCAGTCAACGAGGCGGACATTAATGCTGAGTCCTTCTGTTACATGTACGTTCACGGCCTGGTTCGGAACAAATTTGGGTTCTGTAGTCATGATTGTTCGCCCTGAAGCGCTCTGTGGCAATTCGTCTGTAGCTCGTATCCGCTCCGCTTCAGAATTGATATTCGGGATTACGACTTGCTCCATAAACCGCTTGATAAAGGTCGACTTTCCCGTACGAACCGGGCCTACCACTCCGAGGTAGATGTCTCCGCCCGTCCGTTCGGCAATGTCTTTAAAGATGTCGACTCGTTCCACCATCGATGACCTCCTTCTATTTGTCTATTTTTACACTATGACCGATTTTCCGAATTATCCCTGACCGCCAGTATTTTCGTAGGGAATCTCGTACTAGTTTTGTGGACAGTACAAATATATGTATTTTTGCGTTAACTAGAACAAAAAAAACGACCCTTATCAGAGTCGTTTTGTTGCTGATGTTAATTTAGCTTGAGAAGCCTTGGTTCACCATCAACCATTTCATATGGAAATGATTTCGCTGGTACGAACATCGAGTTGCGGGCTAGTACGTACCTTGGATCTGTTTTTTCAGGCACGGTTGCTTTTGTATCCCGAAGCATTTGCGCGATATCTGCCGCATAATCGATCCCGACTTGCCCATCTGCATTCATAACGAGTGGCAATAAGTAATTCCCCATCGTAGACGGTACCTGCCACGTTTTCAAACCGAGCCTGTCATGATCAATGGAGAAGTAACCGTTACCCAGATCAGCGAGGACTGGAAGCTTTTCGAAATGTCCTTTGTATCGGTCCACCTCGCTCTGTGCGTCTGCTACCGCACTAACCGCAGTCAAATGAATGAGCTTAACCGTCGGCTTTGTATCCACATCAATTAATACATACTTGTAAACTCCGCCTTTTTCAAACGCGTTTCCAGGTACATCTGGCATGTATTTCGGGATCATCTTGCGGAAATCAATCTCGTATTTCTCAAAAATAGGAGTATCGAGGGATTTCGTTACGATCGGTAACACCGCTGTGTCTTTTTGAAATTGCTCAATCGCTTTTTGTGTAGCTTCTACAAAAAACGTACTAGGAATTTGATTCTCTGCTTTGCGCTCATCCGGATACAAGCATCCAGATAAAAGGGTAGACAGAATCGTCAAACTGATGACAAGCTTGAACGATTTTCGCCATAATTGCCGCATCTTATGTACACACCTCTTATATTCCATCTTCATTTTCATTGCGTTGTCGCTCGAGGGCAGCCGCCACCACCGATTTCAGCTTGCTCTCCGGGATTCTGACTGTACAATCCTTCTCTGTCATTTTCGCCTGACAAGCCAAACGAACCCCTTTCTCGAGATCCTTCTCAGGCAGCTTGCGCATCTCTAGCACTGTCGGCGGGCACAGAAGGCCATCCTCCACGACTACGCGGCACATCAGACAAGAAGCGTGCCCACCGCATCTCTGCGGGATTACGACACGAGCCGAAGCTGCTACACTAACAAGTGTTTGCCCAGTCCGCGCCTTCACACTCTTCTTACCCGGGAGAAAAGTTACTTTCCCCATCTCGTCACTCCCTTTGCTAATACGGCCGATGAGCTACCTTGATTGTTCCTGATCCAACAATCTTCGTCTGGCACCCTAATCGGAAGCCTTCTGCGCGTTCTGCCTTGCGCAACCGCAACTTTTCTTCTTGTGTCACTTCGTTTAAATACTCTGCACCTTCCACAACATGTGTACGGCACTGTGCGCATACACCTCTTTGGCATGCGTGACCCCATATGACGTTGTTCTTCTTGGCAATTGACACAATGGATTCGTTCATCTCGAGAGGAACTTCATGACTGCCTGAGTGAGTGAGTAATGTGATCTTCGACATCCTTATCCCTCCCTAGACAAAAATCACAATCAAAATCATGACAAGCACGACGAGTAATAGTAAAAATGCGACCGTTTTCACAAGAAACCGTAAAAGCGAATTGTTTATTTTTCTGGCAAAGATCATGATTAAATTACAGACGAACATTAGCCCAATGGCAATTAAGGAAATGTTCATCTTTGTCATAGGATCAATATACATCTGGACTGCAGCATCCTTTGCATTTTTTGCTTTATTATACCATACTTCCCCCTCTTCGTCTGACGCTTGCGAACCTAATACTAGACATTCGCATAGACTATCGTGATGAATTCGCCCATTGGAGGGATGAAACGTTGAGTAATAAAGTAAATAATCGAAAATGGCGGAATCCATACGCACCTATACCGAGCAAAAAATTAAGCGACCAGGTCGAAGAGGTCTCCCTTTCCATCACACCAAAAAGGATTCTGCCGGCGGTTGATTTGCGCACCTCTGTTTCGAAAATGCGCCATAACATCAAAGGGATCGGCAGCACGATTCGTCAAGTCGAAGACACGATGGATTCGTTGTACGGGGCGATGGAAATGATCGAGAATCTCGGAAAACGCCAGGCTGAGCCTGAAGTAGCCGCTGAAAAGCCTGTTAGCAAGAAAAAAGCCGCTGCCGAGCCGCCTAAAGCAGCTGAAACGCCACAGGAATCGGGATTAAGCAACCTTTTAGCCAATATCGATATCGGTCAATTATTAGGTCTCCTGCAATCACCTTTGGTCCAAAACCTGATTACGCAAGTCGGAAGCAGCTCCAAGGAACGAAAAAAAGAGGGATGAGATCCCTCTTTTTTTCTTGCTATCTGTAGGTCAGCCATGTCCCTGTAGAGCCATGATTGTTCCTAGTCTTACTGTATGACGGTTTTTGTAGCAGGTAACGGGCATAATCGCCCATTTCTCTTACTTGAGCAGCTTGGTCAGCGAGGACATGTCACTCAGGTTAATTTCCTGATTGCGAAACATTTCAATGACCTTATCTTCCTTTTCAGGCGTTAACTGCTTGCCACTAAGGGTAGCGAGCGTCTTAATAATTTGGCGAAGCTTGGTCTCGTCTTCAAAATCACTGCGCTTGACCTGACCAGCGAGTGAGCGGAGCTTTTCTTCATCCACATTTTCTGTCGCTTTTCCTTGCAGTCGCTCAAAAAGACGTCGTGACATATTATTCATCATGAATCTCCTCCTGCACATGGGCTTTCACCCTATCGTATGTGCAAGAGCCTAAATAGGTGATACTCTTTATTTATTCTCCGTCCGGATTGAGGTACGCCATCTCGAAGGTTTTTCCTCGCCCCATCAGTTCTTCTACGCCTTGACGAGCTTCTTTCCCTTCAAACAACATGCCGTACAGAACGGATGTGATTGGCATTTCGACTTGTTCGCGTCGCGCTAAAGAAAAGGCTGCATTGGTCGTGCGAACACCTTCGACAACCATCCCCATCTGGGCCAGTACGTCATCGAGCTTCTTACCTTGTCCGAGCATATAACCTGCACGCCAGTTTCGACTGTGCTTGCTCGTACATGTCGCAATCAAATCACCAACACCAGCAAGACCCGCAAACGTAAGTGGCTTCGCGCCGAGCTTAATACCCAGACGGCTGATTTCTGCCAAACCACGAGTCAACAAGGCTGCTTTGGCGTTATCCCCATACCCTAATCCATCAGACATACCCGCACCAAGTGCAATGATGTTCTTCAGCGCTCCGGCGATCTCAGCGCCAATCAAATCCGGGTTGGTGTACACTCGAAAATTCGTATTCATCAGCAGGTCCTGGGAGCGCAGCATGCTTTCTTCCGATTCCGACGCCATGACAATTGTCGTTGGCTGCCGTTTGACCACTTCCTCCGCATGGCTCGGTCCTGAGAGCACAGCCAATCTTGACGAAATCTCCTGCGGCACTTCTTCTGCAATGACTTCTGACATTCGTTTCAGGCTTTCCAGTTCAAAGCCTTTTGTCGCATGTATCAAAAGTACATCTGGCTCTAAAAACGGAGCCATTTGCTGACAAATTTGGCGCATGGCATGTGACGGAACCACCAGCAGAACAATACGCTTGCCAACAACAGCCTCTTGAATATTGGTAGTCGCAACAATATTGGCAGAAAGCTTTTCACCCGGCAAGTACTTCTCGTTCACGTGCTTGCTATTGATTTCTTCCGCAAGCTTGGCATCACGTACCCAAAGCGTAACCTGGTGCCCGTTGTCCGCCAAGACCGTAGCAAGTGCCGTTCCCCAGCTTCCGGCACCAATCACAGTAACGTTTTGAACCAATACGTCCCCCTCCACTTTTCTCATATCCGTACGTAAATTATCCCAGCTTTCGGTTGGACTTGTCTCCTAGTTTCCGTTCGTTTCCTGCAAGAAGATTGCGGATATTATTATAATGACGAATGTAAGCAAAGATTGCGATCGCCAAGCTCGCCCAAAAAAAGGAAATAGGTTTGTCCAACAAGTAGATGGCGATTGGGATAACCGTTACGATAATCAATGAACCTAATGAAACAAAGCGAGTGATCGCAATGACTATGACAGCCAACACGGCAGCGATCAAAAATGCCAAGGGAGAAAAACCCAACACGACACCTAGCGTGGTCGCAATGCCTTTTCCCCCGCGGAATCCAAAAAAGATCGGCCAATTGTGACCAGCGATAACAAACAAGCCGGCTACTGCGTACGCTGCCGGGTCCCCTGTCATCAAGTGAGTCATTCCCATCGCAGCTATTCCTTTAATTGCATCAAGAAGGAGAACGGCAATGCCGGGGCCTTTTCCTAACACTCTGAGAGTATTGGTTGCACCGGCATTTCCGCTGCCATGAGAGCGAATGTCAATTCCTGCGACTTTTTTGGCGATAAGATAGCTAAAGCTAATAGAACCGATTAAATAGCTAAGCACCCAGGATAATAACACCATGGCGTTTTTCTCTCCCTACGTTTTTTTCCGCGTCCAGATTCTAACTGGCGTGCCTTCAAACACGAATGCTTCACGGATCTTGTTCTCTATGTAACGTTCATAGGAGAAGTGCATGAGTTCTGGATCGTTCACAAACAGAATGAACGTCGGTGGTTTCACCGTCGCTTGTGTCGCATAGTTGATTTTCAAGCGTTTACCACGATCAGATGGTGGAGGTGTACGGATCGTCGCATCTGTTACCAAGTCGTTGAGAACTGCGGTAGGAATGCGCATTGTATGTGCTTGGGCTACCTCATTGACCTTTGGCAAAATCGTATGGACACGCTGTTTTGATTTTGCAGAAACGTACATGATTGGAGCGTAATCCAGGTATTTAAATTCTTCGCGGATCAACTCAGTGAAACGCTGCATCGTTTTGTCATCTTTTTCGACAGCATCCCATTTGTTGACGATAATGATCACGCCGCGACCAGCTTCATGTGCATACCCTGCGATCTTCTTGTCCTGCTCGATAATGCCTTCTTCACCGTTAATGACAACAAGAACGACATCAGAATCCTCAATGGAGCGCATCGCACGCATCACACTGTATTTTTCCGTTGTTTCATACACCTTGCCGCGCTTGCGCATACCTGCCGTATCTACAAGAATGTAGCTTTGGTCATCACGCTCAAACGGCGTATCGATCGCATCCCGGGTCGTTCCAGCAACATCACTGACAATCACTCGCTCTTCACCGAGAATCGCATTCGTCAAGGAAGATTTCCCTACGTTTGGACGACCGATGATGGATACGCGAATGACATCTTCTTTTCTTTCCTCGTCATCCTCGGCCGGGAAATGCTGAACAACCTCTTCTAGCATATCGCCTAAGCCAAGACCATGGCTACCGGAAACAGGGTATGGCTCGCCCAAGCCCAAGGAATAAAAGTCGTAAATATCTGCGCGCATTTCCGGATTATCCGCTTTGTTCACCGCGAGTACGACAGGCTTCCCTGTACGATTCAGCATACGTGATAGTTCAACGTCCGCATCGGTTACACCTGTACGGCTATCTGCAATCATAATGATGACATCTGCTTCATCAATCGCGAGCTCTGCCTGGTATCGCATCTGTGTAAGAATTTCGTCGGTCTCGCCAAACTCAATTCCACCGGTATCAATCACATGGAAAGTATGGGTTAACCATTCGCCTTTCCCGTACAGGCGGTCTCGGGTTACTCCCGGCATATCCTCCACGATCGCGACTCGCTCGCCAATCAATCTGTTAAAAATCGTGGACTTCCCCACGTTGGGTCTCCCCACAATGGCTACCACTGGTAATCCCATAATCAACAACACTCTCTCTCGTTTACGTTTTGACTAGCTAATCATACCATACACTACTTATGCCGAACAATGATAAGGGTATCGGCGCTCACTTCATGCACCATTGCGTCCAGTATCTTTTCCAATGTGAAAGCTGTTTGCTGCATATTCTCCGTAGTAGACTCGATAAAGATCGGTACGCCACCGGCTATCCTGTCTTTGTTCGTCGTAATCACAGCCAAGATCAATCCTGTCATGACCTACATCTCCTTTTTCACGATTCGGGTCTTCGTTGGCATTCGGAAGACGCTTTCGAGAATCGGGACTGCACGAATGACGGACGCTGCCCTCTCCAAATCTTTTTCTTGCGGCAATATAAATACACCCAATTTTCCTGATTGTATATCACGTTTCACCAATGGCGTAAGCGACGGCTCTCCCGTATCTGTGTATACCCCAAGCTGCGTCGCAACATCGTGCAGGATTGCTTGACGCTGTCCGGGGTGAGCAATCGTCACTTTTGCGTTAGCATCCCTCGGTGTAAGTACAAAGCCGACACCTTGCTCACGGATAATCTCCTGGGCATCCGTCAGCCCGACGTTCATAATGTAAATGTCGTTCACATACAAGTCTTTTCCGTCCACTCTTACTTCGCCAGGCTCGATTTCTGCAATTAGCGATAATGTTTTTCCAGAACGTAGCTTACGAGAAATGATTAAGGCAATGATCCCAGCAATCACACCTCCCCACCAATGAAAAAGAATCGTAGCCGTAGTCGTTAACAGGGATGTAAACATCACCATGTAATTGCGTCCTTCAAACACCATCGCGATCCCTTCGATATACGGGCCTCCACGGGGCACCAGCTCCTGCTTATCGATCTCAGTGAGCGTAGTGCGCTCCATGTTCCTGACATCCCGGAATTGCTGGGCAGCAACAGTCAAAAACGTAACTGCCGTGTAATTCTCTTTTAGCAGGGCAGGGACGGCTATTGCTCCTAGCGCGGATGCAATCACCCCAAGTGAAACATGAATAATTTTTCCGTGGGGGTAGGTCGGATATTGACGATAATCAGTACGCAATAGATGAATTCGACACAAAATGCCGAACACAAAGCCCAGAATCAGTGGAAAAACGTATTCATATGCTAGCAGCTCCTTCAACACCTTAGCGTCACCTGCCCGTATCGGAATGGGAAGACTCTGTTTCTTTTCTGCCGAGGATACGACGAATGGCGAACCAGACGATGCTAACGAGAACCCAGAGCGATATGCCACTCCACATCAAGTCCTGCGCATATTCCGTTCCCAGATAACAGGAACCCGACAGCCTCCAAAAAAATAGCGAATGAATCGCATCTGCCAGCGGCAATGTGATCATGAGTTGAAACAATTGTCCCAGACTGGTTCTGCTCATTAATAAAATCACACTGACACAAACGGTAGGCACGATGACTTTCTCATCCCAGAACAACAAGATCGGATCGGTAAAAAACAGCCAACGCAACCAAAATAACAAGACGGCCGTTGCCAGTGCACTGAGCAAGTACAGCCGACGTATTTTGGGCATGAGCTTGGTGTAAAGCACAATGCTTGCGATCAGGGGCAGTATCGTTCCACTGAGACTGACTTGAATGGGTGCAAAATACATTTCCCAGCTGACAAAAGAACTGATTAAAAACGCGCTGATGACTGCGAGCACTTGCTTGCGTTCCAACCTCATGTTACGCAGCGGCAAGTCAAAGCTTCCCATCCAGACAAAACAGAGCAAAGACCACTGGATGAGAATCGCAACGGTTCCCTCGTTCATGTTCATCTCCTCAAAATTGTGGTTGTCTCCCCAAAGTATGCCTCAACCAAGGAAATTTCATGAATGAACGGCTCGTCCAGCATTAACGTTGTGCCAATCTCTCCAGCTGCCCATGACGAAGCCTGGCACGCTCCGCTGTTTTTCCCGTGATGATGACTGGAGTCTGAATAGCGTCTGCCAAGCTTTTCATACCAAGCGCCGTCATTGCCACCCGTATTTGCAGATGCCATCTATCCACGGTAGACAAACATTCTTCTACTGATTCATTTTGAACTAAACGCAGCATTGCTCCAGCCACGCCAACAGCTGACGCCCCAAGAGATGCAGCTTTTACAACATCAAGCCCATGACGAACACCACCTGTTGCTATGTACGACATTCCCGAATGACCAACGCCATCAGCTTCCAGCAGGCTCTCTACTGTCGTGAACCCCCAGTCCTCAAACATGCTATGAGGATTGTCGCTTCGCATATTTTCAACCTGGGCAAAATTCGTTCCACCCTTCCCACCCACATCGATTGCTCTGATCCCGATTTGTATCAACTTCTCTATCGATTCCTTCGCCATGCCAAAGCCAACCTCTTTGACAATAACGGGTACATCCAGACTCTCCCTGATTGCTTGAATTCTCTCTAGATAGCCGCGAAAATCCCTGTCGCCCTCCGGCATCAACAGCTCTTGCATTACGTTCAGGTGGATTTGCAGACCGTTTGCCTCAATCATATCCACTGCTGCTTTGGCCTGATCCACCGTCGCCTCCGCTCCGACATTTGCAAATAGTATTCCATGCGGATTCTCTTTTCTTACAATTCGGTAGCTGTCCATCACTTCTGGATCACGCAGGGCGGCCATTTGCGACCCAACCGCCATAGCCAAATTGCGTTCCCTTGCAATTATCGCCAGCTTTTGATTGATGGGGGTCGTACCGCCTGCTCCGCCCGTCATCGCATTAATCATGATCGGCGATGAGAGTCGCAAGGAAGCAACTTCTGTATCTAGTAAGGCGTCCGCAAACGCTGTATTTGGCAAGCTGTTCGGAACAAAGCTGACATCATCAAAGCTATTGGCCCCGTATTCCCCCGTTACGAGCGCATTTCGAATATGGTCTAGTTTTCGATTCGAACGTTGATCCATCGTAATCCCCCTCGACTATTTCACTCCAGAAAAAAGGGATACGCCAGAGCGTATCCCCATGAATCCTGCTATCTATCTTACTTGAACTTGTCTTTCAGATCAGCGAACAACTCGCCCAACGTCACGCCCATTGGCTGGTTGTTTTCTTGCGTGAATTGTTGTTGTTCACGCTTGCTCGCACGCTCTGCCTGCTCTTCGCGGTCTTCTTCAACTGCACGGATACTGAGGCTGATGCGCTGTTCTTGTGGAACAACATCCAAAACTTTCACCTGTACCTCTTGCCCTTCTTTCAACACTTCGCCTGGTGTATTCACACGGCGATTTGCGATTTGGGAGATGTGTACGAGGCCTTCAATTCCAGGAGCCAGCTCAACAAATGCACCGAAGGACACCAAACGTTTTACAGTACCAGTTGCAATGGAGCCCGCTTTGAATTCTTCGGCAACACTTGCCCAAGGACCCGCTTGTGTTTCTTTAATGCTAAGTCCAATACGCTCGTTTTCACGGTCAATTTTAAGAACTTTCACTTGTACCTTGTCGCCTTCCTTCACTACATCGGATGGCTTATCTACACGGTTCCAAGCTAGTTCAGATACGTGAACCAATCCATCAACACCACCGATATCGACGAAAACACCGAAATCAGTCATGCGCTGTACAGTTCCTTCCAATACTTGGCCTACTTGGATTTTATCCAGAACGGATTGCTTTTTCACTTTTACTTCGTCTTCCAAAACCGCTTTGTGGGACAGGATCACTTTGTTCTTTTCCTTATCCATTTCTACCACTTTCAAAGCCAGCGTTTTGCCTTTGTAGTCGGAGAAATCTTCTACGAAGTGACGCTCAACCATAGAAGCAGGAATGAAGCCGCGAACGCCTACATCTACAACCAGTCCGCCCTTCACTACTTCCTTCACAGTTGCTTCGATGATGTCACCAGCTTGCATTTTTTGCTCGAGATCAGACCAAGATGATTCCATCGCTACGGCTTTCTTGGAAACGACGAGTTCTTCTTTCTCATCGTTTAGCTTGATGACCTTTACTTCAAAAGTATCACCAACCGCTACGACATCAGATACTTTTTCAACATGCAGTGGAGACAATTCACTGATAGGAATCAGACCATCGTACTTGTAGCCAAGATCTACAAGCGCTTGTTTGTCCTCAACTTTTGTTACGGTTGCTTTTACGACATCCCCTACAGAAATCGTTGTTGCATCCGTCAAGCTTACGTTCGTTTCTTCCATCATTCAAAAGACCTCCTTAATACCATCCAGTCCCAAACCGTCTATGTACAGGTTGTGTGCAACCTCACTACACGAAGCGGGAGCATGTATATTTTTAACTGTCGCCTGATGGCTGGCAGTTAGTACTGATGAAGCCAGTAAGTTCCAGCAGATTTAGTATTCGTCCCTTTCGCAATTCTATACGGTTTGCTAAGAGAGATGCTGGTTCCGTAATTGCTTGATATGCTCCATAATCAAATCGCTCGTTTCCTTCAGCGTATCGGCACTCGATTTGGCCTCACGCAGATGAGTCAGATCGATCGGTTTTCCGTATACGATCTTAATGGAACGAAACGGTCGATATGGACCGATGATTGCTACCGGAATGACAGCGGCTTCTGACTTAAGTGCAAACATAGCCACACCCGGCAACGCCTCTCCTGGTTCCCCTGTTATGCTCCGGGTTCCTTCAGGAAAGATTCCAAAGATTTTTCCATCTTCCAGCAATTTGAGAGTCGTACGGATTGCCGCACGATCTCCTGCGCCCCGTTTGACCGGAAATGCGCCGAATTTGGTAATGAGAAAAGATAAGACCGGAATTTTGAAAAGCTCTTCTTTGGCCATGAAATAAACCTGTCGTTCGATGCCACTTCCGAGAAGCGGTGGGTCCCACAACGAAATATGGTTGGCACAAAGGATCACTGGGCCTTCCTTAGGTATATGTTCACGCCCGATCACTTGCCAACGAAAGACAAGCGAAAAAATCATGCGAAAAAAACCTCTGAATAGACGATAGTAACTCAATGGGTTGACTCTCCCGTTCGCTTGCAGATTTGCAAGATGCGATCGACCACCTGATCAATGGTCATTCCTGTTGTATCTACCAAAACGGCATCTTCCGCCTGGCGCAACGGAGCCACTTCTCTCTGCATGTCCCGTCGATCTCGCTCTTCGATTTCTTTTTCCAGTTCAGCCAAGTCTGTCTGGGTACCTTTTGCGAGCAGTTCCTTCCAGCGGCGTTCTGCGCGCTCCTTACTGGAGGCCGTCAGAAAAATCTTCACATCTGCATCAGGCAGAACATGTGTACCGATATCTCTGCCGTCCATGACGACATTGCCTTCACTTGCCAAGCGTCTCTGAAGCACAAGCATTTGTTCACGAACGGAACCATAGCTCGCTACAATGGAAGCGTACTGACTCACTTCTGTGGAACGTATCCAGCCTGTGACATCGATGTCATTCCAGTATACATGCTGCTGTCCGCTATCTCGAACCAGTTGAATCTTGTTTTTTTGCAAAAGTTCGGAAACTGCGGGCTCATCGTTGATAGGGAGCTGATGATGGTGGACAGCCCAAGCAAGCGCTCGATACATGGCACCCGTGTCAATGTACACGTATTCCAGTTGTCCCGCTACTTTTTGGGCGACAGTGCTTTTGCCTGCTCCCGCTGGTCCATCAATGGCAATGTTCATTACTTCTCACCTGCTATGTACGTTAGTTCGAATGGGAATAAAACAAGAAAAGCTTCTGTCGAAGCCCTTTCCCAATTCTTTGTGTGATGAAAAAAGTTATCTATGTTATCTATTATAGTACCATAGTATGGAAGCATGCGCAAACCCTTAGGGCTCTCTGGGCACGCCTTCCAAGCGCTCTGTTTCGATAAAAAACAACCGTGCAGGTACGTACTGAATGAGGATTTCGCCTACAGTCAGTACAATCGCGCATACGACAATTCCAATCATGATGCCTTTTTCAATCCGTTTGGAAAAGCTGCGAAAACGCTCATTGTATTGACTGGTCAATAGGGTCACTTCCTCAGATGAAGCGTCAGTCCTCGACGCCTTTTTTGCGAAGCTCTAGCTGTCTCTCGTAACACGCTCTAACCACTTTTGCCCGATCTTGCTCACTAATTTGGGTGAACTTGCCAGAAACCCACTGATGCAATCCTTTTTCTTCTGCTGGCTTTTGTCTCACGATTTCCATGACGACAAAAGCGTGTTGGATCTGTCCATTTTTGTTCGGAAGGGAAATCCAGACGTGCAAGTTGTCTTTTTCCTTTAAATGAAAGCTTTCGTCACAGCTAAATGACAACCCTCCACCACTAATATCCAATGTCCGCGCCAAAAAATGATAGCGACGAATCGGATCATCCAGCTTAACTGCGATGTCTACCGTGGTGTCAATTCTCAAGTAATTTCGGCGTTGCGTCCGTACAATCTCCTCTTTTGCAGGCAGTTGCAATAGCAGTACAGGAATGTCATTGCTTTGTCTGCCTACAATCGCAGAACGGAATTCATACCTTGAGCTATCCTCACCCACATACCAAACCGAGCATGCTGTCCCCGGTTGGAATACACCAGTTCGTCCAGTGTTTTCGCTGGTCGGCAGCTCAATAGATGCTACATCATCCTTCATATCCGTCACGCGGCTTTTGAAAGTTTGCAGCTCGGTTTCCTCAGAGGAACTCATGAAGTTTAATCGTATGGTTTGTCCTATTCGTGGAAGCATCATAGTGTAAATGTTCCTCCCCTTCCCTTTCACACTTTCCATTATATACCCTTTCGTTTCGAATCAGCAAATAGGGAAAGCCGCTAAAAAACTAGCTTTCCCCTTGTTTTTTGAACGCTATTGTCCTTCGTTCTGTCCTGCGCCCGTTTCCATTTTGACAACTTCTTCTTCTTCTCCATTCATGGCGTTAATGTACACCATGTATGAATTCCCTTCGAAGCTTCCTGTCATTTCCCACGTCAGCACTTCTTTCCCATCGTTTTTCCCTTCAATGAGGGCAAGTCGTTGATCGGTAACCTTGACGCTTGGATTTACTTTTTTCCTTGCCTCTTCTTTGGAAAGACGTGGTTTGCTGAGCATTCTCTTTTTATGATTAAACAGGTACTCTGTAGAGTTATAAGCGGTTATGTCTCCGTTGTCCAATGCGATCTCTACGACTACAGAATCAGGGTAAATACGGACGCCATCCGAAACAGGCACAAACGTAAAGAGTGCATTGCGATCGTAGCTGTCGATCTCGGAGACCTGCATATTGTCAAATCCGTGCTTGCGCAAGAACTCTTGGCCCTTCGCCTCCGCCTGCTTCATGTCCAGCTTCTCTTCACCAACACCACGCTCGTCCATCATCCAGACGACTTTCCCACCGCGTTTTGTCACATCAAGATTAATGGCCGCCTTACGTCCGTTTGGTATCACACGTACACTATACGCTGAGTACTCTTGGCCCTTCCCGTTTTCGTTCACTTCGACTTTAGCATCTCCTGGTTTGATCCCGAGAAACTCCAGCGCATTTTTTTGCGCTTCCTCTTTCGTAGCTGCTTTCCCATCGATTCCTTTTATTCGTTGTTGTTTTTTCTTATCCAAGCTCTGAATCCCGACTCCCCAGTCCAAATCAGGATACTCTTGCACTTTTTTCTCAATGGTTTGGAAGCCGTCGATGATGGAATTGTCTTCTTTGCTATCATTGTTCGCTAAGGCCGTCTCGACATCCATCCATCTCAATTGTTTGTCCATCGCGAGGGTTTGGACCTTGCGCAGCTCATCCTGGATATCTTTTGCTTGGGTATGCAGGCTCTTCAACGTCTTGTATTCATTCTGTGTCAGTGGCTCCTTGTCCAGATCACGCACGGCAACGCGATAGGAAAAATCAGCAACCCTCGACAGCATTTCTTCGGTTTTACTGAACGCCATCAAGGTCAATGGGAGCTGGCCGACATCTGCTTGTGCCGCATAGGAAAGGCGCCACACATTCGTCAGGATCGGGGTCATTTGTCTACGGGAATTGACCACCAGAGATTTGCCAAGCTCATCGTGTAGCTTGTCCACATGATAAGTGAGATCGTGAAAAGCTCGTTGGTATGAGTTTTCCGCTTTAATCAGGACCGAGTTTTTTTCATTATGCTCCTGATATCCCCACACGCCAGCGCCTATCAAGGCGACCAGGGCAACGGGAAATAAGACGCGTGCTGTTGCTCCATATACCATCCCTTGCCACTCCTCCTTTTAATACGCATCCATCACCTGCAGAAGATGTGTTTCCCGATCTTTTTGACCTGAGGCCTGGTCCAAATCCAACCAGACGTTGCTGTATCCGGATTAAAGTAGTACGTGCAGCCTCCCGATGGGTCCCAGCCGCTTAATGCGTTTTTCACTGCTTTCATCGCACTTTCATTTGGCGTTAGCCATATTTGACCATCAGCTACTGCCGTAAAAGCGCGTGGCTCAAAAATCACAGCCGAGGGTGTATCAGGAAACGAAGGACTCTTGACGCGGTTCAAAATGACAGCTGCGACAGCTACTTGCCCTTCAAACGGCTCACCTCTTGCCTCCCCGTAAACAGCGTTCGCCATGATTTTCATATCATTGTTAGAGATCCGTGAAGGATGAAAGCTGGCTTTGGTTTTGGCGGTTTGTTTTTTCGCTGCAGGTGCAGCCATCTGCGTGTCTTGTGCAGCCGCCACATTTTTTTCCTTCCAGAAAACCTTGTACCCAGACAAACCCGCTGTTACCAACATCACCAACACACCTGCGATCCAGATTGTTCTCACGGCTGAATCCTCCTTGGCATGTATTGAAATCTTTGCATAGTGTTGGTGGAGGAAGAATGGATTATGCATGTAAATCTGGATATAGAAAAAGACCGATGCTACTCGCATCGGCCTACGCAGGATTTAACGCTTTTTCATTTGTGAATAGAAAAGTTCAGGACTCATCAATTTTAAAATGCTGATCATTGTCACACAGGCACTGCTTGAACCCTGTTTCTACTTGCCCTCCTGGTTCTCGATGACCACGGAGGGTAAACTTTTCACCACATACATTGCATTGAATTGTCACTTTTGCTCGTTCCGTTTTTAGCACGCACGTCTCCTCCTTACCGTCTATTGTGGACGTGAAGAGAGGTTTTTAGAACCATAATCGTGTGCTCTTTGCACCTTTTTTAAACCTTGCCACCATAAAACCAGCATGAACGGCACAATCACGATCAGCCAGTTTTGAACCGACAAAAAGATCGCATTATACAGTGCATGCAAGCCAATCGGCAAGGAAATGGACATCCATAAAAAAAGCCGCTCATGCTTGGCGTCCTTGGAAAATTTCGCACGCCCCAGATAATAGCCCATCCATACTGCAAACAACGCATGGCTGGATACAGGGAGAAATGCACGCCAGATGGCGATATTCATTCCATTGATAATGAGATAGAACAAATTCTCCAATGTAGCAAAACCAAGTGATACCGCAACGGCATAAACTATTCCATCATAGGGCTCATCAAATTCCAAGTGTTTATAAACCGTAAAATAAATAACCATCCATTTAAAAAATTCTTCAACGACAGCGGATTGGAAAACTTCCGCGACAATGCCGTCCCGCCAGTTCCATTCATTCTGCATGATGTACTGGAGCACCATAATCGGAACAACCAGTAGCATACCAAAGATAAACGACCGGATCACCATCGAAATCGGCTCCGGTTCGAGACTGTCACGCAGGTAAAAGTAACTTAAGATGGCGATACCGGGGGCAACTGCCGCGCCGATCAAAGCAATCATCTTTTATTACTCCTTTACACAAGACTATTGTTCATCGTACCATGAATACTGGTTGATGAAAACCCGCTACAGGAGAGAGATCATGTCAAAAAAAATTTTGGTAGTGAATACAGGTGGCACGATTGCCATGTCTGTCGATGACTCAGAAGGCGTAAAGCCATTGGATGATCAAGCAGTCAACAAAAATCTTCCTTTTTTAGAAAAATACGCGGACGTCACCATGAAAAATGTGCTCAACCTGCCAAGCCCTCACATGACTCCTGCGATCATGAATCAGCTGCGACTCGACATCGAAGAAGCGTTTACACATGATCACTATGATGGCATTGTCATTACCCATGGTACCGATACGCTAGAGGAGACTGCTTACTTCCTGGATTTGACTTTATCGGTACACGTCCCTATTGTTGTAACCGGCGCCATGCGCAGTAGCAATGAGCTCGGGGCTGACGGTCCCGTTAACCTCATCTCTTCCGTTCGTGCAGCCGCTGACCCCGACAGTTTGAACAAAGGTGTTCTCGTTGTTTTTAATGACGAAATTCACGCAGCACGTCACGTAACCAAAACACATACAAGCAATGTCGCAACCTTCCAGTCCCCACAATACGGACCAATTGGAACGATCGCCAAGAAAAGTGTGCAATATCACCATGCTCCATTGGATCGAGAGCATTATACGATTACCCATGCTGATGCGAATGTGCCGCTAATGAAAGCAGTTGCTGGCATGGAGCCCGCCTGGTTGCAGTTTTTGTTGGAGCAATCCATTGATGGACTTGTCGTAGAGGCGTTCGGATTAGGAAATCTACCTCCCGCTATCATCATCATCCCTATCCTCCAGCAATTACTGGACAAGGGCGTGCCGATTGTGCTCGTCTCGCGCTGTTATAACGGCCAGGTGCAGGACATCTACGATTATGAAGGCGGAGGCCGCAAGCTAAAAGAGATGGGTATCATCTTCTCCAATGGCTTGAATGGGCAAAAGGCTCGTCTCAAGTTAATCGTTACCTTACAAAAAACACGGGATTTCAAAGAGCTGCAGCAGTTGTTCGATCAGTAAATAAAAGGACTAAAACCTCCTGCTCATCAGGAGGTTTTTTCGTCCATTATAACCATCTTGTACGATGCTGTTGTGGTGGGGAGGAAAAAGGAGAAAACGCTCAGCTTCTAGGGCCACCCCCTGAGGGATTGACTGCACGACTCCATGCAAAAAGCGAAACCGCGTCCAAAGTGGTCCATTCCAGATGTGTTTCAGAGGTGGACGCTTAAAAGCGTGTTTCGCTTTTTGCATTGCGTCTCGGTCGGTGTCCCTAAGATCTTCGCTTATTTCTCCTGTTTCCTCTACGAGCTTTCCGTGTTAAACGGGTTTTAAATCCTTAAAAGATTGAAGAACGTAATTAGTAACGCTAGAGAAGAATATTTCCAGACGTAGCGACTTGTGGAGTCCTACCAAGCGGAGAAGGGATTAGCGGGCAACAGAAACGCAACCGTGCCCATGCTACGTAGCGGCTACCACTTTTGCGTTTCCCCGCTAAGCCCTTCGGAGCGGGCAGTGCAAGCTTCCCCGTGGGACGGAGCACTGAGCCTAGTCTGGAAATATTCTTCTCCCCACCGCAGCCACATACCTACAATAAAAAAAGGCCCCGCCAAAGCTGGCGAAGCCATGTTTTCTCAATATATGGAGGGTTGCTTGAAAATTATACCCAACCGCGGAAGCGAGATGCTTCAGCCATTTTACGGGCACCAACCATGTAAGCAGACAGACGCATGTCAATGCGACGAGTTTGAGACATGGAGTATACGTTTTCAAACGAACGAACCATTACTTTTTCCAGCTTCTCTTCTACTTCTTCTTCAGACCAGTAGTAGCCTTGGTTGTTTTGTACCCACTCGAAGTAGGAAACAGTCACACCACCAGCACTAGCCAGAACGTCTGGAACAAGAAGAATTCCACGCTCAGTCAAAATCTTAGTCGCTTCCAGTGTAGTTGGGCCATTTGCCGCTTCTACTACGATTTGCGCCTTGATGTTGTGAGCATTTGCAGCTGTGATTTGGTTTTCGATCGCTGCCGGAACCAAGATGTCGCATTCCAGTTCAAGAAGCTCTTTGTTGGAAATCGTGTTGTTGAACAGTTTTGTAACTGTACCAAAGGAATCACGACGATCCAACAGGTAGTCGATATCCAAACCGTTCGGATCATGCAGCGCACCGTAAGCATCAGAGATACCTACAACTTTAGCGCCTGCATCGTGCATGAATTTAGCCAAGTAGCTACCAGCGTTACCAAAACCTTGAACAACTACGCGAGCACCTTTTACGTCGATATTGCGACGTTTCGCTGCTTCACGGATGCAAATGGTTACCCCTTTTGCAGTAGCTGTTTCGCGGCCATGGGAACCACCCAGCGCAATTGGTTTACCCGTAATGAAACCAGGCGAGTCAAATTCACGGATACGGCTATATTCGTCCATCATCCACGCCATGATCTGTGAGTTCGTAAAGACATCCGGAGCCGGAATATCTTTAGTAGGGCCCACAAGCTGGCTGATTGCGCGAACGTAACCGCGGCTCAGTCTTTCCAGTTCACGGAAGGACATTTCACGCGGGTCGCAAATGATACCGCCTTTACCACCGCCATATGGCAGGTCAACGATACCGGCTTTGAGGCTCATCCAGATAGAAAGTGCTTTAACTTCATCCTCAGTAACTTCCGGGTGGAAACGAATGCCCCCCTTGGTCGGACCTACTGCATCGTTGTGCTGTGCACGATAGCCCGTAAACACCTTTACTTCGCCGTTATCCATGCGAACCGGAATGCGTACGGTCAAAACGCGTAGCGGCTCCTTCAAGAGTTCAAACATCGATTCTTGGTAACCTAGTTTCTCCAGTGCTTCCTTGATCACCGTTTGAGTTGAATGGAGCAAGTTCAATGATTCTTGCTTTTCTTTCCCTTCGGTGCTTTCGGTTACCACGTCTTGATTACCCATTACTTACCACCTCAAAAATGTTTTCGGTCAATGCCGCCTTTAGTATACACGCTTGTATCATTTATGAGAAGCTTAAAAATGTTTTTTTTCCATTTCGAAAACGTTTTCGTGCCTTGTTTTGCATAATCATTCAATATTTTACCATCCAATTTGGTAACGCTTTTACGAAGCTACATTTTGTACAAACAGCTTCAAACGCACGTCAATCATGGTTGTATTGTCCCCAAACTTGCTTCTTTCATTACGCAATAAGTGAATTTATGCCATAATGGAAAAAGTAAAGGTGGAAGTTTATACATGGAGGTGTTTTTATGAAAAATAAGCCTATTTTGTTTGTTTTTGCTCATCCTGATGACGAAACGTTTGCTTGTGGGATTACCATTTCTAAATATACCGACACTCAAACTGCCAGCACCCATTTATTATGCGCAACAAAAGGGCAAGCAGGAAAAGCGGGGGAACCACCGTTATGCACACCGGAAGAACTCCCCCGCTTTCGTGAGCAAGAGCTTCGGGACGCTTGCGCCATACTTGGCTTGCAAAGTGTAGACGTCTGGGAGTACCAAGATAAGTTCCTAAACATAGTTCCGGTAGATGAGCTCGTCAATCGTATTCACCAAGCGATCCGGCAGATTAAACCGGAAGTCGTGGTTACTTTTGCGCCGCACGGCATCTCCGGCCATCCTGACCACCTGGCCATTAGTCATGCGACTACCCAGGCTGTCCTATCTTTAGACCCAGATACGAGCGTGCGAAAGCTCTATTATGCGACCACTCCGACCGAAGGATCACTAGGTGCCTTGAAACCACCATTTACAGACCCGATGACAAGCATTACGACGATCATAAATGGTCCGAAATATAGGGATCAGGTTGCGGCAGCACTGCGCGCGCACAAAACACAGCATTTATCGATCGATCGAGTATTTCCCGGAGTAAACGATGGCGTATCCACATCTGTCCCGCCAAGCGATTACTATATTTTAGCCTGGCATAACCTGCCGAACTACACCATTCAGAGTAAAGAGGCAGATTTTTTTGATGGCCTACATGGATAGGTACAGACAGCAACAGCACCTAGTTGGTTGACTAGGTGCTGTTTTATATTCCCAGACATTCCTGTTCAATTAGGTGAAATGTCTGCATATTTCCTTGACAGCATCGTCGGCAACGATTACTTTTCCGTATTCTTCCAACACATAAATCGTTATCGGCGTCGCTTCTCCGTACTCAGAGAGGATCGCAATTAGCTTGTGATAACGCTCCTGATCCAGTTCGACTTCCTCCAGTACCAGATGATATTTCCCCTGATAGAAGTAGGCAGCCCCTCCATTGGTCAAAAGAGCGTTTATGCGGTGTGCGGCTTCAACCATATGCTCAAAGTCCCGGAAGGCATACATGATCAAATCGCTTTCTTCCAAGGTAACCTCTAGCTCGTATACATCTTCGTCTTCGAATTCTTCTTCTTTTCCGTCTTTTGAGCCAGTCTTGCCGCGCGTAACGATTACGACCATTCCCTGAGCTGGCAAGGCGAACACTTCAACTGCAACAGGCCCTGATACCTCAAATCCTAATTCGTGATAAGCCTGTTCCATCATGTCGTTGAACAGTTCATGTACTTTAGGAATGTCACGCCACATGTCTTCTTTTTCTATCCCGCGCTCCGAGAGGTCGTCAAAAGTTAAAAAGATTCGTATTTTATCTTGACCAAGGCGTTCAACACGCATGACTGTCCCTCCTCGCCATCCAGTCGTACTACAAAATATGATGGTAAGCCTGTAAGAGTTCTCCACATTCTCCGGCGAATACCAGTTGGCATTCATCCATTTTTTTATGGACTGGAAAATACGGGGTAGTCCTATCATATCACATTTAGTAACCGGAACAAAGCTACCATAACACCTACGCAGTATTCGCCTATACATGTCGAATGAAGTCACGGAAAAGGTAACCTTGTTGTTGCCTGTCAATTCCTGCGCTTTCCCAGGAAAAGTTGCACCCTTTGTTCTTCTTTCTCATTTATATTGAACCCTGCTAGTTCGGGTTCCTGATACCGCAAAAAACGCCCAGCACAGGCGTTTTTTCTAGTTCTCATATTCACGTAGCCGCTTTTGAATCCAGATTGCCGCCTGTGTTCCATCCCCCATCGCAATCGAAACCTGTTGAGAATGCTCGTTGATGTCTCCAACAGCCCATATGTTAGGATGGTCAGTTTCTTTCGTTCGGGGATTCGTATGTATGTGGCCCTTTTCATGAATTTGCACGGAAAAATCATCTAAAAGTCCCGTCAACGCATGTGCGCCGGGAAAAGCAAGAAATGCTCTTGCAGCAGACAAACGTTCACCTGACGCGAGCTCGATTTCGTGCAATTGTCCAGCGGTATGATGGAGTGTGCGTACGGTTTCATTACGATACAATATCCCCCGCTCACTCAAAGCTGTTAGGTCTTGCACATCAACTTGTGCTTTTGCATGATTAATGATAGTTAGCTTGTTCGTATAATAAATGAGTTCGTCTGCCATCGAAACTGCTTGCGGGCCTGCTCCAATGATTGCTGTGTCCCTCCCAACTGTTTCATACCCATCACAGTCGGGACATAGGAAGATCGATACGCCTACACAGTCCGAAAAGCCAGGAATCGTGGGAAACGGATCACGAATGCCAGTTGCCAATACGAGTGTTCGGGCAGTTAGTGTCTGTTTTCCGTTTTTCGTACTTACCAGAAATGAACCACTGGGGTCAGAAGCAAGCTTCGTGACCACATCTGCAATAAACGTTGCTCCGTATTTTTCTGCTTGTTTCCTGCCCTCTTGACGCAAAAAGTCGCCACTAACCCCATCCGAAAATCCAAGAATGTTTCGGTAGGTTTTGGCGACTGCTGATCTACCACCTGGCATATCAATGACCACAACGCGTCGAAGGCATCTAGCAAGCTGAATTGCCGTCTGAAGCCCAGCAATCCCACCACCGACAATGACCGTATCATACTCCACTCGCACCCACCTGCTTACCCTTTTCTTAGGTAGCATTGCCAGTGGAGCCTAAACTCATTACTGAGTGAGGGGAACAAGAACAACTTTTCCTTCCGTGAGCCCAGATTCTGCATGAAGCCCGTTGTATTTCGCTATTCTCGCTACATTCGAATTGTTCCCATAATACTGTCGTGAGAGCATGAACAAGGTTTCACCCTTCTTCACCACATGCTTGACGACCTTCGCTTTTGCAGAAGGGGTCATCGTAGCCTGTTTTCCCGGTGTAGCCTCTTTGCTACTAGACGACTTCGCTGTCTGGCTGGTTTTGTTTACATTCGTACCTGTGGGTGCTGTACTTGTTGTTTGGCTCATAGCAGGCTTCTCGGTGCTTGCTGTCGCCTTCACCACAGGCTCAGCCTGATTCGATTCGGTTGTTTTGGTTTTTGCAGGCGTGTTATCCACACTTGCATTAGGATCTGGTGTAGAAGGAAGGACGACTGAAGCCGGCTCTTTTTCCCCTGCGTTTTTTCCTTGTGTATTCGCTGCTACATTCGATTTCCCTACTTCGTTAAACTCAACAGTACCAGAAGCCGCTGACTCATGTGGCGCATTGGCCCTGTACAGTTCAAGACCAATCAACCCGAAAAAAACGAAGCCAAACAAGAGCAGTCCAGGCTGAATCCACTTTTTTATCGAGAACGACGCTTTGGGGCGTGTATGACGGGAGCGTCGAGGTGGTAATGGATTTTGCTCGAGATTCACTCTTCCTCCCCCTTTTTCTTGATTGTTTTTTGTAAATAAAAGGCTAACATGACATCGATGGAGATATGGGCGACGATAGAGGGCCATAGGGACTGATACTGGTGAAATAACAGCCCCAACAGCCAGCTTGTCCCAAACACACTAATCACCATGAGCGGTTTCTTCAAATATCGCACGTGAATCAGTGTAAAAATAAGACTGCTCCAAAAATTCCCGGTCAATGTTTGAATAACTCCCCGAAAAAGCCATTCCTCTCCTACCCCTACTACCATACAGACGAAAATTGTCGTTGACGGTAACATGGCTCCAAAAACTTTTTCATTGATACTGCCGTCATCTTGCCAACGCTTAGGCAAGTAATGATCCATGGCAATACTCGCAACAATAATACCTGCCGCTACACATAGAGCCCACAGCATAGCTTCCCAACCTGGCAAAGTGAATAAGGACAGTGTCGCGTCCCATCCAAGTACCAATAAGCTGCCTGCAGCCGCTGCTCCCATAACTAATCCTTGTGTTAACCAAAGATTCAGCCGAAGAGTGGCTTCATCCAACTCTTGCCGATCTTGCTTCACTTGTTGTTTCTCTCCTTTATTTGTTCGGCAAAAGAGTGTCTAACGCCTGCCGCAAATTCCATTTGCTTTGATCATTCTTTACAATAGTCTTGTCGTTTGTTTGGAAATACGCATTTTTTGATAGGCCGCATCGCGTGCAGCAGTATCGATCAAACCGTTTATCTGCTTCTCCAAAATACGTATTGATGCTCGTGCGCAAACAGCTTTCTCCTCTTACGTAAGACACCATTTCTGCCAGTTTTTTTTGCTTGAAGCTTTTTCTCTTTTCCGTTTCCTGCCAAATGATTTGGGCCTTCGGGTAGGACTCCCCCGTAGCAGCCACTTCGTATGTGGAAAGCACTCTTTCCGTGTAAAAAGCAAGAAGTGCACTCATTTCTTCAGATATATCCATCATCGCTAATGCTTCGCTGGTCAACGGAACCCCGGAATTGCATAACTGTTCGTATTTTTGGACCTGCGCTTGTGTCGGGTACTCCTTGTCCAGCATGTGGTGATGAATCTGCAAATCGTCCCACGAAAATAAAAGCAAGGCATATCCCGGCATACCGTCCCGGCCGATCCGCCCGATTTCTTGAGCATATGCCTCCAGACTTGCTGGCATTTGATAATGGATGACGTAGCGAATATCTGGCTTGTCAATTCCCATCCCAAATGCATTCGTTGCTATGATGACATCCAGCTCTCCTGCGAGAAATTGGGACTGAATCAGCATGCGCTCCATACTGTTCATACCCCCGTGGTAGCCGTGAACGCGTTTCTTTCCGTCGAGCTGATAAGACGCCGCCAATACATCTACCGCTTGTCGCGTGCTGCAATAAACGATCCCAGGGCCCTGTAGTCGATCGATCTGATCAAATACAAACGAACGTCTTTCACTTTCATCGGTTACTTCCATCAGATCATAGGCGATATTGGATCGATTGAGGGACTTTATGACGACATCTTCCTTTTCTATGGAAAACAAACGACAAATTTCCTCGCGTACAGCTGTCGTCGCCGTTGCCGTCACAGCCAGAACAGGCGGGGCTCCCAATTGCTTCACGACTTCTGGCAAACGCAAATAGTCCGTGCGAAAATCATGTCCCCATTGTGAGATGCAGTGTGCTTCATCAATCGCAATCAGAGACACCTTGGCCCGCTTCAACACATGCTGAACATAAGGCTGCTGAAGCTTTTCGGGAGAGACATACAACAGCTTGTACGCGCCTTCCGATATTCCCTTTAAGATTTCTCGCGACTCTGTTGCATCCTGCATGCTGTTCAAATAGGTGGCAGGGATTTTTTTTCGTGCCCGCAGCTGCTGCACCTGATCGACCATCAACGAAATCAACGGGGAAACCACGATAGTTAGACCCGGCAAGAGCAATGCTGGCAGCTGGTATGTGACGGATTTCCCGCCGCCCGTAGCCAAAAGTCCAAGTACGTTGCGACCATGCATTAGGCGCTCGATAATGGACTCCTGACCGGGACGAAATGAATCGTATCCAAAATGCTGCTTGAACCTGTCGTACATTAGCTGTTTATTCATTCCGCCCCCCTCGTCGCCCGTGCCAATGCCAAACGGATTTGCAAATAGGTCACTTCGGCCCCCAATTGATCCTTAATCAGCCGGAGTCTACTCGTACCTAGACGCTCGCTCGTCTCTATAATCACTTTTGCAAGCTCTTTTGGCAAATACGATGAATCATCCCATTCCGGGCAACGAAAGGCAATCTCAACCAAATGGTCCTCAATCGTACTCTCTTTCATCTGCCTTTTCGCCGCGATTTCTTTTTTCTCACAGCCCATCTGAAGCAGTGCGTACGTTCGAGCTGCACTTTCAGTTAAGCGTGGATCCAGCTTGTGGCTTTGCGTGACGAGATTTGCTAAAAGAGGGAACTGATCGCTCTGTTCAAGTAGCCCCTGAATAGACGCGGCAAGCCCAAATCGAAATTGCAGCATGAGATAGCTACGGCTTGTTTGCCTGGCATCAGCTAATTGCCCCATCGTTTTACCGACTTGTCCCACTCCTGAAAGTTGACTGAACAAGAGCTCCTGCACGTCTTCCTCCAAAGGCTCCCAGAGTCGAAATAGCTCGTCCGCCAACTGTTCCTTCCAAGCGATTCGCATAGACGCTTCAGACAATTGCGTTTTTACAAAGCGCTGGGCAGCTTTATCCGATACGACCGGAATGAAGCCGAGATCGCCTTGAAGCATTTGCGAGATTGTTTGGACCATAAGATGGAGCCTGCTCCAAAACGGTTCGATTCTCTCCGACAAATCGGATTGAGTAAATGGTGCGAACCACACATCAAATCGATACTTTTGGTAGGTCTGTTGTGCATACTGCAAGCCTGTATCCGAAACAGTAAATGTAGGCTTCGAATTCGTTCCAGCTGCATCTACAGGTACAATCCAGCCTTCCTGAAATAAAGTTGACACTATTTTCTCCCAATCCTCTCTCGGAAAACGGGAAAACATCCGATAATACGGATAAAGGGTATACAAATGTACATCTTGCAGTGTCTGGTTGGCTTTTCTGCCACGCAGGATGTAGTAGGCTGACTGTAGCGTTCGTTCATTGGCCAGAGGAATCATGGCATTCAAGGCGACCGCACATAAAAGGTCCTGCTCCTCTGCCGCACTGTTCCGACTGTTCATTGGTACTCCTTACATTATTCTATATTTTCTACGCTTGGTAAGCGAAGTAAACTGCATCATTGGATTTGGAGGATGGTATGACAAAACGATTGAAAAAGTCAGAATTTATGATGGCGTATATGATCATCATAACACTTGCCTGCACAGTTGGTGGATTTTTTTTCGGGGCACATTATATGAAGACACAATTGGAGTCCGAACAAGCCGCAGTACTGGAAGCAGAGAAAAAGGAAGCAGAAAAAGAAAAGCTGTTACGCGAGCAAAAGCTGTACAACGAACAGGACTTTATCCGTTTTTACTATGCCGTTTATGCACCGATGCTTGAGCTAAAGCAAGCTCACTTTGATACGATGGATAAATGGAATCAAATGGACAAGAACGAACAGTCGGATAGCTTGAAGCAGCTTAGCAAGCAAGCTGATCAAACACTCAAAGAGCTGGACAAAACCGTTCCTTTGCCGACATCTCCCCTGCTGACACAAGCCCACGCCACTTTTACGAACAGTGTACGGGCGTATTTGGATAGTATGGAGCAGATTCGTTCCGATCAAAATAGTAATGCTCTTACGCCAGCCTCCATTGGAGCAAGCTTGACGCTTTTCCAAAACAACTGGCTTACCGCACAGGAAAAGGTGTATCACTCCATCGCTGCTTGGGAATCTGCCTATGTGGTGAAACAACCAATGCCGAAGCAAGTCCCAGCGAACGTCAACACCACGCAGTGGAAGCAGTATCCTTTTCACTACCGCACCTATCTCGCGGCTGTTGCCATGTCCGCAAGCAACCAATGGAGCGGTTACAGTCCTGAGGATCTGACTGCGAGACTTGACTTGCTCATCGCTTCAAATGAAGTTCAAGCGCTTGGAATCAAGGATTTGTCAGCGGCGGTTAAAATTTTGAACGCTACAGATGCTGTTTCCGCCGGAGATTTTAAACGACTGAATACACAGCTCTACTCCGTGTTAAAAGCACCTGAAATCCCTCTTTATAAGTAGTCGTACATTTTTAGACTGATTCAATCTTGAAATCTTGTCAACAAGAGCATACAATGGTCTATGATAGTGGACGTACCACTTCGGTATGGGAGGTGAAACCACGATGACTACATGGGTAGATAAAGATACTTGTATTGCTTGCGGTGCTTGTGGCGCCACGGCTCCTGACGTCTTTGATTACGACGATGAGGGCCTTGCGTTCAACAAGTTGGATGACAACTCTAACAGTGTTGAAATCCCGGATATCCTGCATGACGATGTTCGTGATGCTGCTGAAGGATGCCCGACCGACTCTATTAAAGTGGAATAGTATTCCATCTACTAATGGAAGAAACCTCTTACGTACTTCGGTATGTAAGAGGTTTTTCATTATTTCCCCTTTTCTCTTCTCTTCCCTACACTGAACGAATGATCGGCAATTTCCCATTCCTTCTTTTGTGCTTTTTCGGTAAGATAAAAACGACAGCAAAAACCGAACATTAAATCGCGTTTTTCCCAGTTTTTGTGAGGATAATATCTTAACGTTCGTCTTTTGGTTGTTTTTCTGGTATTTTCACTAACCAATTAACTAATATTCACGAACGATAAACGGAATAAAATTATTAATGTTCATTTTTTCTTGTTTTTCTTCTTGACGGTCTTATTTTGACGTGATATCGTAAGTACAAATCTTACGAAACACCACATAAATCAACAGCGATGACGAAGAAACGCTGTGATCGAGAAATCCCCAGAGAGCCGATGGTTGCTGCGAATCGGCGGTTTCTCCCACGGTTAAGCACTTCAGAGCTGCTGCGTTGAAAAGTGGATTCACCATCCCAGTAGACGCAAACGGTAGATCCGTTATCTCTTTTAGGTCATGTACCTACCAAGGCTCTTTTTTGAGAAAAAAAGAGCGAATGAGGGTGGCACCGCGAAGCAAAGCCTCTCGTCCCTCACTGTTCTGTAATAGGAGCAGTGTGAGAACGGGAGGTTTTTTTGATATGCACTTATTTAGGAGGAGAGAACCATGTTTGCAGACAAAATGATTTTGAGAATCCCTGGCCCTACCCCTATCCCAGCACGAGTCCAAACGGCGATGAGCCAACCGATGATTGGACACCGCAGCGGCAAATTTTCCGCTCTCTTCGCTCGTACAGCTGAGAGACTAAAGCCTTACTTCGGCACCACACAGGACGTATATATCTTGGCGGGTAGCGGAACGAGCGCACTGGAGATGGGTGTCGTAAACACACTCCAACCAGGCGATGAAGCGGCTGTCCTCGTCAGCGGCGCGTTTGGTGAACGCTTTGCAAAAATTTGCGAGCGATACGGAGTAGTCGCTCATCGCTTGGAAGTACCTTGGGGCGAAGCCATTACACCGGAGCTGGTTGAAGCATTCATTCAAAAAAAGCCGCAAGTAAAAGCCGTATTCGCCACCTACTGTGAAACATCAACTGGGGTAGAAAACCCGATTCCTGAATTGGCGAAAGTCATTCGCGCACATTCGGACGCCCTCTTCATTGTGGATGCTGTAAGCTGCCTCGGTGCGGTTGCATGCGAAATGGACGCTTGGGGTGTCGATATGATCGTCACTGGCTCGCAAAAAGCTTTTATGCTGCCAACCGGCCTTGCCTTCCTCGCTGCGAGTGAGCGTGCCTGGAATGTGATCGAACAAAACAAATCACTCGCCTTCTATTTGGATCTTAAAGCATATCGCAAGAGCCTAGCAGAGCAAACAACGCCGTATACACCGGCTGTATCGCTTATTTTCGGCCTTGCCGAGGTATTGGATATGATGGACGAAGAAGGCATTCCAGCTATCGTGAAGCGTCATGAGCTGATGAGAGACATGACGCGCGCAGCGATGAAAGCACTGAACATAAAACTGATGGCGGAAGACAAGTACGCTTCGACGACAGTGACCTCTTGCGATCCTGATGGTGCCTTTCATGCAGAAGCTCTCCGCAAAATGTTGACACAGCAATATAACATTACAATTGCTGGCGGTCAGCAGCACATGAAGGGCAAGATCTTCCGTATCGGTCACATGGGCTATTGCGAGCCACTGGATGTCCTGCAAGTCATTTCTGCAATCGAGATGTCGCTTCACCAAATCGGTGCCCCTGTTGAATTGGGTGCCGGTGTAAAAGCTGCTCAGGAGGTGCTCATTGCACATGTATAAAGTACTCATTACAGACCCACTCAGCGAATTTGGAATTCAACAACTATTGGACGCCTCTGATGTAGAAGTCGTTCGCCAGACGAATCTCTCCCCTGCCGAATTGATCGAGGTGATTGGCGACTACGATGCACTGCTCGTGCGCAGCCAAACACAAGTAACAGCAGAAGTACTCACTGCCGGCAAAAAGCTGAAGGCAGTCGGTCGTGCGGGTGTTGGGGTCGATAATATTGATATTAATGCTGCGACGCAAGCAGGTATTCCCGTCATCAACGCTCCAGACGGTAACACGATTTCTACCGCAGAGCATTCGTTCGCGATGCTCATGGCAGTCGCTCGTAACATCCCCCAAGCTCACAAGAAGCTGGTAGACGGTACGTGGGATCGCAAAAGCTTCCAAGGGGTAGAGTTGAACAAGAAAGTACTCGGCGTCATCGGAATGGGCCGAATCGGTTCTGAGGTTGCCAAGCGTGCAAAGGCATTTGGAATGACTGTCATGGGCTTCGATCCTTTTATGACTGAGGAACGCGCGCAAAAAATGGGTATTATCAATGCAACCGTAGACGAAATTTGCCGCAAAGCGGATTTTATTACCGTTCATACTCCACTGACAAAGGAAACCCGTCATATTCTCAGCACACGTGAATTCGCGAAGATGAAAGATGGCGTTCGGTTGATTAACTGCGCACGCGGTGGAATCATCGACGAGAAAGCTCTCTACGAGGCAATTACGGCTGGAAAAGTCGCAGGGGCAGCTTTGGACGTATTCGAAGAAGAACCACCTGTAGACAACCCTCTCGTCGGTCTACCGCAAGTGGTAACAACACCACACCTGGGTGCTTCGACCATTGAGGCACAGGAAAACGTGGCTGTAGACGTATCGGAAGAAATCCTGAAGGTGCTACGTAACGAGCCATTCAAAAACGCAGTGAACTTGCCATCCATCCCTGCACACGTGATGGAAAAAGTTCAGCCATACTTTACATTGGGTGAAAAGCTTGGACATTTCCTTGCCCAAGTGACGGTAGGTTCCATTTCGGAGATTTCGATTAAATATAGCGGTGAGTTGACGGATGTAGACACCTCCCCTCTGACTCGCACGGTGCTCAAAGGTGTACTGTCCTTCCGATTGGGCGAAGAAGTAAATTATGTGAACGCCCCGATTTTGGCAAAAGTACGTGATATTACGGTAACCGAGCAAAAGACAGCCCAAAACAAAGGCTTTACGAACTTACTCACCGTTAGCCTGAAAACAACGCAAGAGACTCGTTCTGTTGCTGGAACGCGACTCAATGGATACGGTGCGCGTATCGTAAAAATTGACGACTTTGCCATTGACGTGGCGCCGGAGGGCTACCTCCTCTACATTCACCATAATGACCGACCAGGTGTGATCGGACGTGTCGGTTCCATCTTGGGTGAAAACAGCGTGAACATCGCAACGATGCAGGTAGGACGCCGTGACATCGGTGGGGATGCGATCATGATGCTCTCCGTCGACAAACCATTGACCCCAGAGCTTCTGGATACGATGGGCGAGCTGGCTGAAGTGAAAAGCGTTACACAAATTGAGCTGTAAGCCTATTTATAGACCTGGCCATGTGCCGGGTCTTTTTCTTTACCCTTATTTTGGTTAGAGCTATAATGGGACAAGATAATCTTATACACCAAGGAAGGAGCTTCTTATGACGAACCAGGCATTATTGGCAATTTCTGTCTTTTTAGTTACCTATGCATTTATTATTAGTGAAAAGCTACATCGTACCATTGTCGCCATGTCTGGCGGCATTCTCATGGTCTTGTTTGGGATCGTCTCACAGGATCAAGCCATTCATCACATCGACTTTAACACGCTCGGTCTACTCATTGGAATGATGATCTTAGTTGCCATTACGGCGCAGACCGGCGTTTTCAAGTATGTGGCCATCCGTGCGGCTAAGGTCGCAAAGGGCAAACCGATTCGAATTCTCGTCTACCTGAGCTTGATCACGGCCTTTGCTTCCGCCTTTCTGGACAACGTTACCACTGTACTTCTCATCGTACCTGTGACGTTTAGCATCGCCCGCCAGCTCGAACTTAATCCGATACCTTTTTTAATCAGTGAAATTATCGCCTCAAATACTGGGGGAACCGCTACGTTGATCGGTGACCCACCGAATATCATGATTGGCAGTTCTGTACCGGAGCTTGATTTTATGAAGTTTCTCGTGAATTTGAGCCCTGTTATCATCGTGATTTTGGCGGTAACCGTTGTTTGCCTGGTCCTTATTTATCGGAGGCAATTAGTAACGTCGCCTGAGCTGAGTGCAAAAATCATGCAGTTAAATGAGCGTGATGAAATTACCGACAGCCGTTTATTGAAAAAGTCTTTGACGGTGATGGGGTTGACCATTATTGGTTTCATGCTCCATGGAGCCTTACATTTGGAGTCGGCAACCATCGCTTTAACTGGAGCTTTTCTTTTGCTCCTCCTTACTGGAGAGCATTATTTAGAAGACGCGATCAGCAAAGTGGAGTGGAATACGATTTTCTTCTTCATTGGCCTGTTTGTTCTCGTCTCTGGTCTAGTGGAGACAGGCGTGATCAAAAAACTCGCAACTGAAGCGATGAATCTGACGGGTGGAGATTCAATGAAGACCTCCCTGTTGATCCTCTGGTTGAGTGCGATCGCATCTGCCTTTGTTGACAATATCCCGTTCGTTGCCACCATGATTCCGATGATCAAGGAAATGGGAGCCCTCGGGATCACCAACCTGGAGCCTCTCTGGTGGAGCCTCGCACTAGGTGCGTGTTTAGGCGGGAACGGTACTTTGATTGGTGCCAGTGCCAATGTGATTGTCGCTGGTTTGGCTGCAAAAGAAGGACATCATATCGGCTTTTTCAGCTTTATGAAAGTCGCTTTCCCGTTGATGATCCTCTCTATCATGATTGCTCATGTATACGTATATCTACGCTATTTTATTTGGTGAGGAGGAATCCTTCTTGTTCCATTACACCTATGATGAAAAAGAAATCGCCATAAAGGAACGCATTGCTGAGCAAGGTGCTACCTACCAGATTATTGTCAAATCGGATTCCATGCGAGAACGCGTCAAAGAGGTTCGCCGTTATTTTGAGGGGAACAAAGACTATACAGATGTCCTGTTTTTTTCACAGGAAGACGGTTCCTTCGAAGTGCACGTCCGGCACAACATGATGGAAACCTTTCTGATACACGCCTTTCGTTTCAAATGCTTGCAATCGATTTGTTGGGAATAATCGAGTAGGAGGGGGTGACTAACCCCCGTCCTCTCACACCACCGTACGTACCGTTCGGTATACGGCGGTTCATCTAAGTTTGACGTAAAAGAAAATACCTATCCTTAAGA
>NZ_JBFEFW010000109.1:0-539 GCF_047229145.1 Brevibacillus jepli | reverse complement strand
GGGGAGTTTTGCCACGAGTCGTTCACCTATTTTATCTCAGCCAAACTTTATCACCATCACGAGCGGAAAGTGGGAGACGTGGAAACCGTCGACTATCCCTACTGGATAGAACCTGATATTCAGGAGCTTAAGGCTATGATGAGGCGCGTCTATGAGCAAAGGGAATCGCTGCATGAAATCGGACACCAAGCGAGCAACCATATCCGCAGATATTTAACTTGGAGACAAACACAGGAAGCGGTGGCCAATGCGCTTGAACACATCCTGGCTCGTCCTCCGTATTCCAGTATCAAGCCGCATGCTATCGTTTCCTTCGAGCAATGCCTCATCCAGAAAGATTTACGCAAAGATCGCGTGGAGCAGGCCATGGGGAAAAGCCAGGCGTTGATTCATGCTTTTCCAGACAGGCTTGACATACGTGTGAATAAAGCACAATTGTGCTTGAAGAAGAAAAAGTACCTGGAGGCCATTAGTCTGCTCGTGGCGATGGAAGATGTTGTAACCGATGAAAGCGAAGCGCTCCAGTTGATTTATTGGAC
>NZ_JBFEFW010000108.1:0-554 GCF_047229145.1 Brevibacillus jepli | reverse complement strand
ACCTTCAGCTGGGAAATATTTTGGATGGCGATTGTACACGCGTTTCGATATTTCCGCCCCAACGTCAATAGTCGGCGAAAATCGGGATTGAGGTATTCGGGTAGTTCGTCAATGAAGGTGTAATGCGGGCGCCTCGTCCATTGGTTCCCCGGCCGCCGGAACACGGCGTTTTGAAAGGTCATTATGGCAAACTGACCGAAAATGCTGCTGAGATTTCCCAACTCTCCCAACGCGGAGTTAATGAGAACCACCCCTCCGTTTGCCAAATGATCCTCAAACCGGACACTCTCGTCCTTCTTTTTCGTCAGCAGTTTCAACACCAGCTCGTTCCCCACCAAGTCTTCCAGCTGCATTCGAAGGCCCGTAGAGATTTTGGTGAAGTTTTCACTGTCGAAAACCTCAACCTGAAAAAACTCCACAAGGTCATCTCTCCTGTATTTTCGTTCATAATCCGTGATGTGTTCCTTCAGCGTTTTGAGATTTCGGAGCGCGCGGACAATATGCAGCAGATCGGCATCGTCTCCGTACAGACGCTTCAAAAGCAAGACCGCATT
>NZ_JBFEFW010000107.1:0-554 GCF_047229145.1 Brevibacillus jepli | reverse complement strand
CCGACAGGGCGAAAGTCGATCTGGAGGAAGGCAAAAATACGTTCGTATTAACGGTACGAGCAGAAAATGATGCGGAGAAAAACTATACGTTGACCATTTACCGCGAAACGCCACAACCGTCCGAACCGGCCATTGAATTTTCCGATATCGCCGGACATTGGGCAAAGAACTACATCCTGCGTGCTGTAGAGAAAGGCTTCGTTAGCGGTTATCCAGACGGCACATTTAAACCGAACAATCCGGTCACTCGCGCCGAGTTTACCGTGATGCTGGCAGGCGCTCTGAAACTGAAAAGTGAAGGTACAGCACTTACGTTTGCCGACAACGAACAAATCGGCGAATGGGCAAAACAAGCCGTTGCACAGGCGGTAGAGGCGAGAATTATCGATGGATACGATGATGGCAGTTTCCGGCCAAACAACCGCATCACGCGTGCAGAGATGGCGGCAATGATCGCCCGGTCCCTTACATTGCAGACGAATCCCGGCATGTCAACCGGCTTTGCCGATGATGAAGTGATTCCACAATGGGCGAAAGGTGCAGTCGAAGCGATC
>NZ_JBFEFW010000106.1:0-572 GCF_047229145.1 Brevibacillus jepli | reverse complement strand
TTGAACGACTGGAACAAGATCTCCTCCCGTTTTTTGATAACCTGATGGACGCCGTGGTGCGGGAACGCGTCCATGATATAGTAGGGCAGTTGATGCGCGTATCGGAAAGACTGGACGAGGCGGTGTCGGGAAGGTGATTTTTGTAAACGGCCAGTTGATAACCGAAGATGTGTATCGCTCCGGTACAGATTACGATCAAACCGTTTTGAAACAATGGCATGAACAAAAGCCGCGGATACAATGCGCGTGTCAGGCATATGCCATGCGAGCGGAGATGCACGTGCGAAAAACGCCTCATGGACGCTATACGTTGGTCAACAATCCCGAAAACGCCGACAAACATACACCTGCTTGTCCTTACTACGGGGAGGTAGAACGGTCCCGAACAGGGGAGAGGCGAGCAGTCGAAAAGATTGGCGATCGCTTGATCGTTCATATCAAGCTGTTCCCGGAAACAGGTACACAAACAGGGAAAAGCCGGGAGACAGGGAATCAAACCGGGGTTAAAACGGAAGAACAAACGCATCGTCATCGCTTGTTTCCTTCATTCGTCTTCGACTGGTACAAGCTGG
>NZ_JBFEFW010000105.1:0-578 GCF_047229145.1 Brevibacillus jepli | reverse complement strand
GTTACCGCACCTTCTTCAACTTTCGCATTGTTTTTTACCGCACCAAGTCCTGTCGTTACGCCACAACCAAATAAAGCCACTTTATCTAACGGAGCATTGTCATCAATTTTTACTAAGTTAATTTCGTTCACGACTGTATATTCACTGAATGTACTCGTTCCCATATAGTGGTAAATCGGTTCTCCATTATATGAAAATCGAGTTGTTCCATCAGGCATCAATCCTTTTCCCTGCGTTGCTCGTACGGCACTACATAAGTTCGTTTTACCAGAACGACAGAATTTACATTCTCCACATTCAGGCGTATAGAGTGGAATCACATGGTCTCCTGGTTTTACGGAAGTAACTCCATCACCTACAGCAACGACAACACCAGCACCTTCATGGCCGAGTACAGCAGGAAATACACCTTCTGGATCATCACCTGATAATGTAAAAGCATCTGTATGACAGACTGAGGTATACAGTATTTTTACTAATACCTCCTTTGCCTTTGGTTCTTCTACGTCGATTTCTACAATTTTAAGTGGCTCTCCTGGTTTAAATGCAACAGCAGCTCTACTTTTCAAATGAGTCCC
>NZ_JBFEFW010000104.1:0-582 GCF_047229145.1 Brevibacillus jepli | reverse complement strand
AATATTTCACTCCTGTTAAAGCAGTTGAGTACCGAGGACAAGAACCCCTGGCTCCATTACCACATGGCATCGGAATATTACCGGGTGAAGCAGTATCAACGTTCGTTTCAGTACGTCAATCGAGCCATTGTGTTATTTCTTTCAGAAGGGGTGACTCCGCCATCTCTTCTCTACAAGTTGAAGTATTCTATTCTGCTTAGTCTCGGAAGCTTCCGTGGTGCGTATCCGGCTATTGAAAAAGCGATTTGTTTGTACCCCGACTACGTGGATCTGCATTTTTATAAAGGTATTCTGTTACATTATTTGGGGAGAACGGAAGAAGCGCTTGAAGCATTCGATCGTTGTCTTGAACTGGGGGATCATCAATGGTCTCATCTGACACAAAAAGGGTTAGGCAGCTTTCAGGCCTGGTATTACAAAGGCATCTGTCTGGAACAATTAAACCGGAAGGAGGCCGCCTATTGCTATGAACAGGTGCTCTTGCTGCACCCTGATCATCAAGAAGCGGCTCAGGCATTTACCCGTTTGCAACAAGATAAATGAATTATGGGAAGCGAATTAGGCACATGACGTTTCAACATT
>NZ_JBFEFW010000103.1:0-586 GCF_047229145.1 Brevibacillus jepli | reverse complement strand
AAGAGGTTTATGCGGACTGCTCCGACGTCATTTTTCATGACTTTTGGATCGGGGATCAAACGAGAGCCGCGCTTATCTACATCGATGGTCTTACAAATACCGAAGAAGTCGATCAGCATGTTCTGGCGCCGTTGCAGCAAAGTTTTCATCATGAACCTACCTTGTTGAATATGCGCAAAAAAATCGCGGTTTCCTCTATCAAACAGGTGGAAACAATTGCTGATGTATTTACTGAAATATCCGACGGAAATCCGGTCCTGTTTCTCCCTGTTTTTATCACGCTTTTCCTGCTTGTTATCGTGCCGATCACTACTGACCTGCAATTGTCGAATCTGTTTCCGATTATGGGAGAGGGGATCAGGCCTTCGATAGAGGGAGCTTTTGTGTTGCAAACCTGGTATAGCGAAATGATCATCGCATCGATCTTCCTTCCTTTTGTAGCCGATCAAAATAATGCAAATAAGAACGTCTTGAGAAGTTTGTTGGCGATCATGGCGACGCTCGTCATTTAGTTGAGTCCGTATAATTGTGTAAAAACAGCATCTCTCTAAAAATAAGGGAGCCATTTTCAATCCCCCTCGGTTAG
>NZ_JBFEFW010000102.1:0-615 GCF_047229145.1 Brevibacillus jepli | reverse complement strand
TTAAATGATATCACAAGTACAGAGAAGATTTTAAAAAACTTGACAAACTATTAGCTGGTTTTCTCCTGTTTCCTCTATGAGCTGTCAGTGTTAATCGGGTTTTAAAAGAATTAATAGATTGAAGAACGTAATCAGTTACGCTAGAGAAGAATATTTCCAGACGTAGCGACTTGTAGAGTCCTACCGAGCGGAGAAGGGATTAGCGGGCAACAGAAACGCAACGTGCCCTTACGACGAAGCGGCTACCACTTTTGCGTTTCCCCGCGAATCCCTTCGGAGCGGACAGTCTTGACCCCCAGCAGGACGGAGCCTGGAGCCTAGCCTGGAAATATTCTTCTCCCCACCACAGCCACATAACTAGAGACCTTAAGTCGTTGCTGTAGTGCTGGGGAGGAAACAGGAGAAAACGCTCAGCTTCTAGGGCCACCCCCTGGGGGATTGACTGTACGACTCCATGCAAAAAGCGAAACCGCGGCCAAAGTGGTACCTTCAGGATGTTTTTCAGAGGTGGCCGCTTAAGGGCTTGTTTCGCTTTTTGCATTGCGTCTCGGTCGGTTGGTCATAGCCCCGTCAAGTAGACACTAAAAAAGAGAAATTTTTTAGGCGGCAATCGCT
>NZ_JBFEFW010000101.1:0-641 GCF_047229145.1 Brevibacillus jepli | reverse complement strand
AGCGGCTACCACTTTCGTATTATTAGGTCAGCTTAGAATTCAATTTCTGGCTGGCCATTTTTTATTGAAATGGTTGTACGATTACAGTAGCCGGGGAGAAAGTCTGCTACTTTGAAACCTAGATTTCGTACGCAAAACTCTTCCCCCCTCTCTGTAATAACCATGTTTGAGCTGGTTGAGACTACGATCTCGTATCACAAGCGAAGCTATGGCGTTACAGTAGTTATGGGGTTTCCGGCAGTAAAAAATAGGAGGAAAATGATGAATCCAGTTGTTGGGATCGACATATCCAAGGGAGTGAGTGAGGGACAAGCCTTTTTAGACAAAAACCAACCTTATAAAGAGAGTTTTCGTTTTTCTCACACCAAAATGGGATTGCACACATTGGTTACCTTTCTGCATGAGATTGAAAAAAATAGTGGTTGCCGCCCTACCGTAATTTTGGAGGCAACAGGCCATTATCATCTCCCGGTTGTACAGTGTTTGGAGGAAAATAATTACCTGTACATCATTGTAAATCCATTGACTGCACAACGAGCCAAGAGGTCTCATCTTCGGAAAGTGAAAACGGATGCAGCAGATGCCTATTATTTGGGGGAATTGTACTATCGGGAAGAGTTTGAGCCCTATGAACAACGCGG
>NZ_JBFEFW010000100.1:0-643 GCF_047229145.1 Brevibacillus jepli | reverse complement strand
TTTTGCAGTGGAGAATGCCACAAAACAGTTGGAATGTGCCGCTGATAAACTGAAAACCCAGCGTTTGACCGCTCTTTGTTACTATTGTGAAGATCGGCTCTCGCTTTTTCTTTCCATCCCCCGTACACCATCAGAGCATGCCATGCGGAATTCGCATCATTTTCCTCTTCATGGCGGACAATCACCGTTCCCTCTTGCTTTACATGCCGGGTACACCATTGGGAGGTTTTGATCAAATGTCCAACTTTCGCCTGATCTATGTTGAGGAATATTACACCCTCCCATTGATGGTTTTTCTGACCGGAGTCGGGCGGATTGTTTTGTTCAAGGTGACGGATATCTTCGCATACAAGAACGCGCTGTCCAGCTAAATAGAATGAACGGAACTGTTCACTGCAGGCATCTAACCCCGTCAGCAGCTGGTCTCCTGAAGATACCCATACTGGGGTGTCAATACCGACATCATGACTGGGCAGAGCATCATAGCACGAGATTGTCTTCAATATTGCCTGCATACTTTTTTTGTGGTTTCCTTAATCCGATTTAATGTTTCCTCAAACGAATCCGGCTTCATTCCGTGCGCCAATGCTTCCTGATACATGCTTCCGGCCATTGCAGTTTGATGGAGTTCCCGATAACCGTC